>CANRHE010000227.1 GCA_947630335.1 uncultured Sphingobacterium sp. | reverse complement strand
TCTCTACATCTGCAGCAGAAGTAGGCCTAAAAAGCTCTATCTCTTCGGTATACTGCTTTATTTTTTCTTGCAACATAATTTCAAAGATACAGCAAAAAAATAAAATTCTCCGAACCCAGCAGTGAAAATAATTTAATCTTTAAAATGGTAAAGGATCCTCTTCGCTATTGTTCTCTGTAAAATCAACAGACTGTTCACGGGTTTGGCTAGTTGTTGTGGTATTTCCTTGATTACTTGTAGAACTTTCAAAATCTGACCTTCTACCTAATAGATTAAAACTTTCAGCAACTATTTCTGTAGTATAGCGTCTAACACCTTCTTTGTCTTCATAAGTTCTAGTCCGAAGTTTACCTTCAATGTACACTAGTCTACCTTTAGTTAAAAATTTAGCAGCAACATCTGCTAAGCCTCTCCACATAACAATATTGTGCCACTCAGTCTGCTCGACTTTTCTACCATCTTTTGTAAATGTTTCAGAGGTTGCTAACGGAAAACTAGCAACACTTACATTTCCTTCCAAATAGCGTAACTCAGGATCCTTGCCTAAGTGTCCTACCAAAATAACTTTGTTGATACTCGACATAATAGTAAGTTTAGGTTATAAAATACTTATTTATAAAAGAAAAAATAAGTTTATGTTTAGCTAAACTATCTAATTTTTCTAACAAAACATAATTCCATTCCTCTTTTTCATTATTTATTTGGTCAAGATCATTTATGATATAGAATTTAGCGTAGATATTCTGATGACTTAACACGTGCTTCACCACTTCACCTACAGGCTCTAAAATGGCTTTAGAAAAGTGTCTAACATACTCTGGCATCGCTGTAAGGCCATCAATTGTCAAATCCACCTCACTTTCAATCATAGGAAACTCATAAAGATTCGCCCACACATCCCCTTCCTTTCTCTTACTCATAAGAATACTTTCATTATTTTTAATTATAAAGTAGTGGAAGTAACGATTTTTACTTTTAGCCCCCTTTAATTTGACAGGCAGTGTATCCGATAGATGATTACGATTAGCATAACAATCCTGATTAAAAATACAAGTTGAACACAATGGAGCTTTTGGTTTACAATGAATAGCGCCAAAATCCATAATAGCTTGATTGAATAGAGCAGCGTGTCCAACAGGTAATAGTTCTTGTACCAAATTTTGAAACAGCTTTTTACCAGACCCCGTGTTAATGGGCGTGTCAACACCATAATATCTTGCCAAAACCCTAAATACATTCCCATCCAAAACAGCCTGATCTTCATTTACGCTAAAGGATGAAATCGCTGCAGCAGTATACTCTCCAACACCAGGCAATTGAAGTAATTCCGGATAATGCGTTGGGAATACCCCGCCAAAATCCATCATTACCATTTTGGCTGCCTTGTGCATATTACGAGCTCTTGAATAGTATCCTAACCCCTGCCATAATCTTAAAATATCCTCTTCATTAGCCTCGGCAAAGCTATGAATAGTAGGAAAATTATGAATAAAACGTTCGAAATATGGAAGGCCCTGTTCAACACGTGTTTGTTGTAAAATTATTTCAGAAAGCCATATTATATAAGGATCATTTGTTTGCCTCCAAGGCAAATCTCGTCCATTTTCTTTATACCACTCAATCAGTTTTTCTGCAAAAGACATAGTTCAAATATGCGTATAATTTAACAAACTTTAACCTCAACTTCTCTACAAGCGAGACTAACAAATTGTCCATTAATCAAATATGTCGTAATTTTGCGCCTGTCGTTTGTTAAAACATTATCAAAAACTATGTTGAATAAAAAGTCATCTGTTCGTATTAGTATAGAAGGACAATCTGACAAGAAGTTAGAAATTCCCACATTTTTCCTTAAATATTGGAAAAATATTATCACAATCACTGCCTCGTTAATAATTGGTCTGATTGGCGCAGGTATATACATTACATCACAAAAAAATGCTGAAGATATCAGCTCAAAGTATGAAGCAACATTGGATAAAATAAGTGAAGAAAAACGCTTGTTAAGTTTATCCAAATCTGAGTCAGAAAAATCTATTGAAGAAGCTAAAAAGTCTTTTGACAAAATTGACTCTACCTTAGAAATCATTAATGATAAAATGAAAAAAAGAGGGTTAAAAGCAATAGTACTGCCTAATGCAGGGGGACCAGTGGAGAAAGATATAAATAATATTGAGTTGTTGACCGATTACTATGAAGAGGTATTAAAAGACCTCGATAATAAGCTGTCCAATTTCCCCATTGGAGTGCCGCATCCTGGATCTATAACCTCAAAATTTGGTTATCGTGCAAACCCATTTACAAATAAAGGAAGAGAATTACACTCTGGAGTTGATTTAAAAGGAAAAAGAGGTGACTTAGTAAAATCAACAGCATCAGGTCGTGTTGTTTTTTCGGGGTATGACGGACAGTATGGATATGTTGTGAAAATAAAACATGCTAATAATTACGAAACACGATATGCTCATCTAACCAAACCATTGGTCAAAAAAGGAGATAAAATTGAAGCTGGTAACCCAATAGGTTTATTAGGTAGTTCAGGACGAAGTACTGGTCCGCATTTACATTATGAAATCCTTAAGAATAA
>CANRHE010000226.1 GCA_947630335.1 uncultured Sphingobacterium sp. | reverse complement strand
CGTAACATATCCTGATTCGAACCTTCCCAAAACTTTTGGCCTTTATGCAAAAATAAAATATAATCACCTATTCCCATAACTGAATTCATATCATGTGTCACCACTACTGTGGTACATTCATACTCTTGGGTCAACTCCAAAATTAACTCATCGATTAATATCGATGTAGCAGGGTCCAAACCAGAGTTAGGTTCATCACAAAATAGATACTTAGGACTCATACTAATCGCTCGCGCGATACCAACTCTTTTTTTCATCCCACCGGATAACTCGGATGGATAGAGCTTGTTAGTATTTAATAAATTGACACGTTCTAAGCAAAAATTTGCTCTATCATGTTTTTCAGATTTACTCATATCCGAAAACATATCCAGCGTAAAAATAATATTCTGTTCTACTGTCATAGAGTCGAACAAGGCCGAATTCTGAAACAGCATACCGATTTCCTTTCGAATAGGTACCCGTTCTTCAAAACCCATAGCCGTAAACTCATTATCACCAAAAAAAACTTTTCCTTGATCCGGCTGATGTAATCCGACGATACATTTTAATAATGTACTCTTTCCAGATCCTGAACCACCAATAATTAAACTGACCTTTCCTTCTTCAAATCGAGCATCAATTCCATCTAAGACGTGATTATCACCAAAGGATTTATGTATATTTTGAATTTCAATCATATTGTTTATATCAATTATAACATCAGGGCTGTAATTAAATAATCACTTGCTAAAATAGATATACAGCCAATGACAACGGATCTAGTAGCCGCTTGACCTACTTCCAAAGCACCTCCGCGAACATAAAATCCTTTGTAAGCAGGTACGGTAGTGATGATAAAACCAAAGACAAAAGCTTTGACTAAAGCTACAGCCACTGTGAAACTAATAAATCCTTGTTGAATACCTAAAATATAGTCCGTTCTACTGACAGCACCAGTTAGTTCGCCTCCTAACATCCCTCCTAATATAGCACAGAAAATAGCGATGATAACTAAAACAGGAACCATAATTATCCCTGCAATAATTTTAGGCAACACAAGATACCCAGCAGCATTAATACCCATAATTTCTAAGGCATCAATTTGTTCTGTAACTCGCATAGATCCAATCTGAGAAGAAATAGAGGATCCTACTTTACCCATCAATACCAATGCCGATATGGTAGGTCCTAATTCTAGGATATTTGAATCTCGATTTATCTGTCCAATAACAGAGCTGGGAATAAAATCAGACTGAAGCTGAAAGGCAATCTGCATAGTCATAACCGCTCCAATGAAGGTAGAAATGATAACAATAAGCCCTAATGAACCTACTCCTATATCACTCATCTCATGTAAAGTCTCTTTCCAGTAAATTTGCCACTTTTCAGGTTTCTTAAACACCTTTTTTAATAGGAGTAAATATTCGCCAAAGTAATAAAAAATCATATTTGAATTTATACGTTCAGATGCTAAAATACATATTTATACACATAATAAACTCAAAAAATAAAGAATTGTTTACTTCATTTTCTGCATTTACCGACAAAATAAATTCATTAACCGAATATTATGATTCAAACACCTTTTTGATAAGGAGTTTACACTTTATAGACTTACTTTTGTAAGAGTAGTCACATGACGGAGTATTTTATCTATTAAATTATGCAAGGAAAAATAGCTATTGGGATTTGGTTTGTTTTTTGGGGACTGATCGTTCTATTATATAATCTTAACATTATTAATTTTAACTTTTGGGCTATACTACCATATTGGCCATTGTTAATCATCTCTATTGGGGCAAGTTTAATCTTTCAAAACAGAAGAAATAACATTTTAATCATAAGTAGCATCAATATTATTTTGTGCTTAGTTATTGTCTATATAGGTCTTACTTCAACCAATAAATTTGATATCACTGATACGGTAAGTATATCTAATTCTAATGAAAGTACATTGGGATCTGAATCACAAATAGCAACACCGTATTCGAATAATATCAAATCTGCACAACTTATTCTGAATGGCGGCGGATTGGCTTTGCGTATAGATAGTAATGAATCGAACGAGCTACTAGAAGCAACATCTGATCATCAAGGCGTAGGGTTCAAATTAGCGCGTAAAGGAGATGATAACCATCCTGTATTAGAAATTAATAACATTATAAGAAATGAGAATAAAAATAGCAAAGCGACAGTATTACTTAATTCAAGTCCTATTTGGGATATACAAATAAACATGGGTGCAGCAAAATTAAATGCTGACTTAAGAAATCATAAAATTTCTAATTTCGAGGTAAATGCTGGAGCTACAAGTATGAATATTACGCTAGGCATGCCAACTGTAGCGGATAGTAAAATTAATATGAATACAGCCGCTTCTTCTTTTGTAATAAACATACCCAGAGATGCTGCTTGTCGTCTAGAGATTTCTACAGTACTCTCGTCAAGAAAACTGGATGGTTTTGAAAAGATAGATGATTATTATCAAACGACAAACTACAACACGGCTACAAATAAGTATAATATATCTATCGATGGTGCTGCTAATTCTCTAAAGATTAACAAATATTAATAAGCAAATAGTTAACTTTGCTTACAACATGAAGTCAGAAAACACATTAATACTACC
>CANRHE010000225.1 GCA_947630335.1 uncultured Sphingobacterium sp. | reverse complement strand
TAATTCTTTTCATATCGCCGGTGACTATTGATGCCTTTCCGGCTTTATCAGTCATCTATTATGAGAAAAACATTTACCAAAGAAGAACGACTATGTAGTAAAAGAGATATTGATTCTCTTTTTCATAGTGGTTCTTCTTTTGTTGTATATCCTTTTCGTGTTGTTTATAGTGTTATCTCTTCAGAAGCTATGGACGCTAAGGTTATATTATCAGTTAGTAAGAAGCGCTTTCGTAGAGCACACGATCGTAATAGAATAAAGCGATTGATGCGAGAGGTGTATAGGTTGCATAAAGCCGAAGTGTTGTATTCTGATCTTATTGATCGTTCTCTCTCTATTCATTATGCGATTCAATACATTGCTAAAGAAGAGTTATCTTTCAATTATTTGGAGGAGCGTATGATCAAAGTACTTAAACATTTAAAGACTTTGGTATGATAAAGCGTCTATTACAAATCTTGAATGAGATTCTACAGTTTGTTTTTTTAGCTTTTATAAAAGTTTATCAACTTTTTATATCTCCACTTTTGGGATCTAATTGTCGCTATACACCGACCTGTTCACAGTATGGTAAAGAAGCTATATTGAAGTATGGCCCCTTTAAAGGGCTGTGGCTAACTATCAAAAGGTTGTCTAGCTGTCACCCTTGGGGAGGACACGGACACGATCCTGTACCCTAGTAATTAAATTCAAGCAAATGCAAAGTTATATATTACAAATAGATACTGCTACGGAGATTTGTTCCGTTTCTATCAGTTTGAATGGTAATACATTGAATAGTTTTGAAGCTAGTGAATCTAATGTACATGCTTCAAAATTGACGCTGATTATAGATAAAATTCTGCAGGATAGTGGTATTTCATATGGTGACTTGAGTGCTGTATGTGTAAGTAAAGGACCTGGTTCGTATACAGGCTTACGAATAGGTGTTTCTTCAGCTAAAGGACTATGCTATGGATTAGATATTCCTTTGTTGGCGATTAATACTCTTGATATGATGTTTTTGGGGTATAATAAGTCTACAGATGAGGAGACTATATATGTACCTATGTTAGATGCTCGTCGTATGGAGGTATATTTAGAAATATTCGATGCTAATGGAGTTTTGCTCGTCCCGACACAAGCGAAAATTATTGATAGTTCTTCTTTTGAGGATTTCGCGGACCGAAAATTAGTTTTGTTTGGATCTGGTGCAGCAAAGTTAAAAGAAACCTTCTCAGTAAGTAGTAATATTTTTATTGATGCTAATTTTCAACATAGTTCTAGCAATATGAGTCAACTCGCTTTTTCTAAGTTTAATAATAATGATTTCGAAGATTTAGTATATTTTGAGCCTTATTATTTAAAAGAATTTATTGCTACGACTCCTAAGAAGCTATTATAACCATCTCTTTTTCTTGAAAAGGATATAGATAATAAACGATAGAACTAACATTAATCCCAAAAGTGTTAGATATCCATATGGAGTATGAATACCAGGCATAAAATCAAAATTCATACCGTACATACCTGTTAAGAATGTCAATGGCATGAAGAATACTGATATTATAGTTAACAGCCGCATGATTTCATTGGTGTGGTTGGATTCTATATTAAAGTATATCGTTAATAGCTGTGATGTTGTTTCTGATGAGTTTTTGAAAATAACTTGATTTCTTGAAAATGCGTCTTTTAGGTTTTGTGTATAGATATTCTTGTATTCTGGAATATGAAAGTAATCCACAATATCTTTATAAAATGTTAATACATTTCTCAGTATATCGATTTGTCTTTTGATATGATACAGTTTTTTGAGTGATGATTTTCTACTTCTTTGCAAGAATACCATTTCTTCATACTGATTAAGTTTAGGATCTATTTTTTGAATGACTTGATTTTCAAATGTTTTTAGTGCTTCGGAAACTAAAGTATTGATTAATGCTTTTGCAGATTGTATTTTCTTATTATTATCCGCATTATTTATCAGTTCTTCTAAAAATGCTACTTCATTCCGATGTGAGGTAATTACTGTGTTTTTGTTATAGAAAATAGATATTCTATCTGTTAATTCCGTGAGTGAGGTTGCTTCCTCATCTAGAATTGGAGAAATAGATCTTAATATCAGAAAATGATAATTATCGACTTCTTCTATTTTTGGTAAGTTACCTAATTCTAAAGCATTCTTAATGGATAAGCTATTGATATCTATGATATCTTTTAAGTTATAGAAGTCATCTTGTGTTGGACTTGATATATCAATCCAAGTTAAAGGAAAGTTATTGTTGTCAAGAATATAACGTATCATAAAATAGCTTGTTTGCGATAAATATAAATTATATTCCATAATAAAAAAAGGGATTCAACTCGTTGAATCCCTTTTTGGTATTTAGCACTGTGCTATTATTTTTTTGCAGACTTGTTGTTTGCATATTCTTTGTTCAAACCTTCTACTACTTCTTTAGTAATATCTAGAGTAGGATCTGCATAGATTACTGAAGGGTTAGTTTTAGAATATGTTAGTACGAATTGATATCCTTTTTCTTCGGCATGTTTCTTCAAGTACTCGCTTATTGTATTATAAACTGCAGTTACTTCCGTATTTTCATCTTGTGCTAATGATGCCGATGCATTTTGGTTCAATTGAGCAAGTTCTTGTTGTTTTCTCGCTAATCT
>CANRHE010000224.1 GCA_947630335.1 uncultured Sphingobacterium sp. | reverse complement strand
TAGACCTCAAAAATACAGAGCATTTTTGTTTGCACTATTTGAAAAAGTTCTGGAGGCTATGCTAATACGAAATGACTTATCTGGAAAATTCTCGTAGTTGCTTACAGAAAGACCGATTAACGGAGTTCGGCAAGCAACTACTTAGAGAAACATCTGATGAGCAAACTAGATTGAGTTATTTTGTTGTGCTGTAGTGGATGTTAGTAGCGTGAAGGCGGCGCGATCGTCTTGAGGGAAAAGTTTTTATCTGACAACGACCTCTGGGTGCGGTATGACCTTCAGGGTAGAGTTCCAGTTGATTGCGTTAGACAAAAAATCTATGTACTCTTGAGCGTTGACAATACCATAAGGAGCACCCCCTGTATTGTTAGATGGAATTGCACTCATATATGGGTTTAGGGGGAATCTTACATTTTTGACATGCTCTACGCGTACAGCTCCTCCTAACGGTTTAAAAGAGGATTGTGAGCCTAAAGAATCACCACTTGTCGAATAGACCTCTCGGTCTACAAGTAACCAACGAGAACTCTCTGACGTTTGATCATATTTACCATTTAAGTGTAAAAGAGGGTTTTTTACGGTATCAAGTTGCCATTGGGTTAAGGAGTCTAAAGGTTTTAATTTTACTTGGGCGTCTGTAGCCATGTAATGGATCCAAGCTAAGGGAATATTGCTTAAGTCTCCATAGGTGCCTTTATAAGGATTGATGATAGCATTTAAGTCTTTTTGGAAAATAGCGCCTCCAATGTCGGAGTGGTTACCCAAAAAGCCTTGTTCATGGATGTTGTCTGCGTTTTCATCAGAAAAACTTGTTAAGGGCATAATTTTTCGATGCTCATTAAGGGCTACAGCATGAGCAAAAGTTGCCCACGCTGGGGATACAGTGTAGTTATAATTATTATTATTGTTGCCTAAGGCTCCAAGCTGATGAACTGTGTCAAAAAGTCCGACAAAGCGTAAATTGATGCAAGCATTAATATATTGTTGTCCTGGTGGCAGCCACTTTGCAGTGTATTGAAAGTATCCGTGTTTAGTATATTGATTAATTTTATTGGCAAAAATGCTTGCTAACGCAGCACCTCTAGAAAAGCCTGATAAATCGATATTAATGGTATTGTCAATTAATGGACCGGTTGAAGTGGCATGAATCATCTCGTCAATTAACTGCATCCACTGCATATTGAGTAGATAAGGTGTCATAGTGGCATATATTTTGTCCTCACTGGTATGTGTCATAAACTCTGGCACTCTCCATTCCAAGATTGAAAAGGCAAAACCACGTTGACGCCTCTTGTCCTGATGCACAGGATGAGTTTTTGCTAATTCTTTTTGATAGTTTTCAAAAAAATCAACAGCTTTATTTTGAGCTTCTTTGGTTCCTATGCCTTCTAAATAATTGACTGGACCATCATCATATAGCTGCCCTAGTTTATAGGCATTAGTTTGTGAGCTAGGTGTGTTGGTCGTACCGTCAAAGACAAACATTAATAAACCTAAAGGGTCTATAAATTGTCGAGGATTTTGATTTGCATAACCAAATGCATCATTGGATGAGATGGGGCCTAAGGGATCAGGCTCCAGATAATGACCTACCTCAGGATCGTAGTTGCGATAAAGGTTTTGATGTAAACCACTTTCTACATCATAATATTGACCGGGCAGGCGTAGGTTAAACTCAATTTCCTCAATGAGCGCTTGGCTTTGACCAAAGACCTCATTGTCAGCTAGCCATACCGGTTTCTGAAAACTATCAGTTACCAAAAATGGCTGCCCACTACCATCACTATGAATGTAATAAATGTCACCATCAATATCTTTAGAATAGTCGATGAATGCTACTGGTAGTACGCCATCATATATATATCGTCGAGATATAAACGATCTTTCAAGAGAGTAGTCACCGTAGTTAGGATTTATTGCATCAGTGGGAATAAAGGCTTCAGCGACTAGTTGTTGATTTAAGTAATAATATTGAGTTTCACCTTTGCTGGTAACCTTTCTAATACGTTGATTGAGGGCGTCATAAATATAATTAGCAATAGACTTATTATCTTGTCTAATTTCAGTGAGCAGATTTCTTTCATCATAGATAAGCTCTAAGTTATCCATGCGTTTTATAAAACCAGCCTTGTCTCTTTCTATATCTTTTATGATGAGATTGTCTTGTTTTTCTATATAACCTTCTTTAGTGACTTTGCTTTTATGATGACGCGCAAAAGCAGCACCACCTAGCTCCCAAGCATATAGGTCCGTTTCGGTAGTTTTAATGTTATTTAGATCAGTATCTACTCGTATAAGCTGTCCATAGGGATTGAACTGATATTGCCTAAACTTATTGATATTCAAATTAGATGATAAATGATGCTCTGCAGCTAGGAGTCCATCGCTATGATAGTAGCGAATCTCTGCCCAATACGGCTTTTCGTCATCGGTTTTAAAGATCTCTAATTTAGTGCTGTTTTTAATAAAACTAGGATTTTGGCGAGCAATTACCTTAAGGTTATTACCGTATGTACGTTCATGACTATTGACGCGTTGATAAACTATTTTCCATTTATCCTCTTTTGCAGCATTTGTAGGTTGCCAATAAATGGTTTTTAACTGCTTGTTATCGTCATATTGATAATAGAGCTTTCCCCATTCAGGGAGTTGAT
>CANRHE010000223.1 GCA_947630335.1 uncultured Sphingobacterium sp. | reverse complement strand
GAGAGCCAATTCCGTGGTGTTTTACTGCATATTTCCTAAATTCGTTTTTATCTATGTTCATTTTTATAATTTACTTTTTAAAAAATCTAGACTAATATAAACTGTTTTTCCCAATTAAAAATAAATTTTATGTCTGATGAATGTAAATAGGTAGATCAGAAATAAATTCATAACTACCATCCTCAAAGTTTACCTTACAAAAATAATGCTCAATACCATTACTTACTAGTAGTAGCGGTATTTTATGTACGGTATTGTAATTACTTATTTGCTCGAATGTACTTGATGTAATTTTAACAGAAGGAGCTTTGAACTCTGCTAAGAGTACTTTTTCACCTCTATTATTATATATTAATAGATCAGAACGCTTTTGTAAATCATTTAATATTAAGCCTCCTTCAGTACGCATCAGTGAAAGAGGATACGATTTATGTTTATTCAAAAAATGAATCCAATGTTGACGAACCCATTCTTCAGGAGTAACAAGTAGATTTTTTTTTCTTAATACATCAAATACATATACTTTACCTTTAACCTGACTTAATTTAAGAGAGGTTGGTGGTAAGTTTAGCGGTATGGGCTTAAACATAAGTAAAATTACGAAAAATAGATAGAAAGCAAAAATACAGTTGTCATGTGGCGAATATTGCCAGCTTTTGTATTCATTTTTACCAGTATAAATGAGTAATTTTGCACTGTTATGAATGCACAATCTATACTAAATGATGTCAAAAAACGGAAGTTCAAAACTCTGTACTTATTACATGGTGAAGAGTCCTATTATATTGATTTAATAAGTGATAGTATAGAACATACTGTACTCAATGATGCTCAAAAAGGATTCGATCAGACCGTGTTATATGGTAAGGATGTAGACTTTCCAACGATTGTAAGTGCAGCCAAACGTTATCCTATGCTTAGCGACTATCAAGTGATTATCGTAAAAGAAGCTCAAGGTCTAAAATGGAAAGGGGATGATGATATACTACTTAAATATGTGGAGAATCCTACACCAACCACCATTCTAGTATTTGCTTATAAGCATAGTAAGTTTGATAAAAGAACTAAGTTATATAAAGCAATAGAAAAAAAAGGAATTGTCTTAGAGTCTGATAAACTATACGATAATAAGGTCGCTGGATGGATAGTAGATGAATTACAGCGTACAGGTCATCGTATTCATCCGCAAGCAGCTGCGTTAATGGCCGATTATCTTGGTACCGATTTGTCCAAAATTGCTAATGAAGCTCATAAATTAGTATTGAATGTTCCAAAAGAGCAAGAAATAACTGTTAAGGATATTGAGCAAAATATCGGAATTAGTAAAGACTTTAATATTTTCGAATTGAATACCGCATTAGGTAAACGAGATGCGGTCAAGGCAATACAGATTGTAGACTACTTTGCTTCTAATCCTAAGTCTAATCCCTTTGTATTAGTGGTAGGATCTTTAGCTGGTTACTTTTCTAAATTATTGAAATATCATTACCTTCCTGATAAGTCCTCAAGTGTGGTCGCTAAGGAATTGGGAGTACATCCTTTCTTTACCAAAGAGTATGATGCTGCCGCTCGTAATTATAGTCGCCGAAAACTATTTGATGTATTGGCTGTTTTGCGTGAATATGACCTGAAGTCCAAAGGGGTAGACGTGGGTTTCCTTACAGATGATGGGAACCTTATGCGCGAGATGATTTTTAAAATTTTGAATTAATTATTATATAATTATGCATAATAAACTAGTATACTTTTTACTATTCTTATTTTCATTTTTGCATGTTCAATCACAAAATAAGTTTTATACTTTGATACAAGGAGGAGCTAATATTGGTTTTGCGAATGAAGGTTATAAAGGTACCTTTAGTGGCTATTCTACAAGTTTAATATTTGGTAAAAACTATAATGATAGGGCTTATTTGGGACTGGGTATTGGTAGTGAAAGATTAAAAGGTGAATATGAAAAGTTAGAGGGTAATAAAATAAATACGGAAATTGTTAGTGCAGAATATACACAAGATTTGATGCCAATTTTTATAGATGCACGTTTACCTATCGGTGAGTTTTCGACCTTTTCTAAGCTTGGTATTTTGGCGAATGCAGGTTATGCTCCTAGTGTAGGTGTACGATATGATAGAGGATTTCTTTTTCGTACTGGTTTTTTCTATTTATTTGATAATCCTCAGGGATTGGCCTGGACTTTGTCTGGAGCTTACGCATATCAGGAACTTACGCGAAATCGTATCGATTTAGGAAAACATTTTCAACATCAACAATTTAATATTTCAATAGGAATACTCTTAAAATAATAGCATGAAAGACGGTAAAACAAGAGCAGATATTAAACCAGGTATGTTGGTTAATATTGTGCTAAAAAAAGATCAGCGCACGGGAGAATTAACAGAAGGTATTGTTAAAGACTTATTAACTTCTGCGCCCTTTCACCATAGAGGAATTAAAGTACGCTTAGATGATGGCCAGATTGGTCGAGTTCAAGAGGTTATTGAAGAAGATTAATAATCTAAAAGCAAAAAGGGAACATATAAATATTATTTTTTATTTTCCTTTTTTGTTATTGTTATTATTTCATACCTTTGTCTCCTGTGAAAATTAAGATTTTTGATTTGGTTTACAACAGCGCATTTTTCAATGTAAGCATTGAAATATCAAATAATTGATAAGTTTAGCCCATTTGGGCTTTTTTTATGCCCAAAATTTTGAA
>CANRHE010000222.1 GCA_947630335.1 uncultured Sphingobacterium sp. | reverse complement strand
CCTTAATCAGGCTATGACTGATGATAATCTAAAAGTTATTGATCCTGCTTTGGGGTTAGGTGGCCCTATTGCGCCGAGTAAGATTAAAAAGGTTGGTTTAGGATTTATTATTGGATTATTTTTTCCGATTATAGTGTTGATTATTAGGTTATTGTTGGATACAAAAGTTAGAAATCGGGACGATATAGTTAGAGCCCTTAGTGTTCCTTATCTTGGAGAAATTCCATTAAGTAAAAATAAAGAGATTTATTCAGATACCGTTTTAGTTAGTGCCCATGGAAGAGATTCATTAACTGAAGCTTTTAGAATTCTCCGTACAAATATTAACTTTATGTCAGTTGATAATATTCCTCCTCAGGTTATTTCATTTACTTCTGCAGCTACTAGTGCTGGTAAGACCTTTAATGTAATTAACCTAGTGGCAACTTTATCATATTTAGAAAAGTCGATTGTTGTGGTAGATTTAGATTTGCGAAAGGGAACTTTCACAAAAAGATCAAAAGTTAAATATGATAAAGGGGTTAGTCACTTTTTATCTAATAAAAATGTCACTATTGATGAAGTAATTTACAAATCAAGCTATAGCGACAAAATAGATATCGTTCCAATCGGAATGATTGCGCCAAACCCAGTTGAGTTATTGCTAAGTACTAGGTTAGATGAGCTCATTAATCAATTGAGAGGAAAGTATGATTATGTTATAATAGACTCAGTCCCGCTAGGTATTATAGCAGATGCTTATATAATTGATAGGGTCACTGATTTAACTATTTTCGTTATCAGAGCGGGTAAACTGGATAAACGACAATTACCAGAAATAGAAGAGGTACATAAAAATAAGAAAGTTAAAAACATGGCTGTTATTCTTAATGGACTTACGAAAAGTGCTAATGGTTATGGCTATGGTTATGGATACGGTTATACTTACGGTTATGGTGATGATATCAAAGAAAATTTCTTCACTAAAATTAAATCCTTTTTTAAGAAATAAATTTCAAAATATACTGAAATATATTTCTATAAAAAGTCTCACTCTATATTTAAGAGTGAGACTTTTTATAAGAATAATAAAATTATATTTTCTTTATATTAGTTTGTTATTTTAGAATTAATTTGGAGCTGAATGCAATGCTCTTTGGTTCTATATCAGTTTTTTTATCTATGTTATCGAATAATAATTTTGCAGCAGCTTCGGCTTGCGCTCCTGGATATTGTTCAATGCTCCCTAATGGAGGGTTTTCCATATATTTCCATAAAGGATAATTAGCAAAACTAATAAAATGTATATCTTGACCAACTACCAAGCCTTTTTGTCTCGTTAATTTAATAATATCAAGTGTAACATAGTCATTAAAAGAAACTACAGCAGAAGGTCTATTAGGAAGTGTTATTAATTCTTCCATAGCTTCAATATTACCATTCTCTGTTAAGTCTGTATGGACTACACATTTAGGGTCGAAGACATGCCCATATTTTTCTAATGCTTTATGGAAGGTTGATGTTCTTTCTAATGTAGCAGCTAATTTCTCTGGACCATTAATAAGAGCTATGTTTTGATGTCCTCTAGAAGAAAAAGCTTCAATTGCTTCTTCCATACCTGAATTTAATTCACAATAGACTTTATTAATATTTTCAACAGACGGAACACAATCAAAAAATACAATTGGAATTTCAGATGCTTCCAGCATATTTATAAAACTTAAATCCGAGGTGTTTTTACCTAGCGACATTAAAATTCCATCAACTCTATGTTTTTTAAATGTATTTATTATTTTTTCTTCCCGTACAGCATTATCTAAAGATTGGCCTAATAATACTGTATAGTTCCTTTCTTCGGCTACACCTTCTATGGCACTTATAGCTTCAGAAAAAAAAGGTTCAGAAAGTTTTGGTAAAATCACTCCGATAGTGAAAGTCTTACGTTGCTTAAAAAATATTGCTGTTTGATTAGGTTCATAATTTAATTCTTCGGCCATTTTTTTGACCCGCATAGTTGTGATGAGTCCAATACTAGGGTGGTCATTTAATGCTCTTGAAACTGTAGAGGGGGATATTTTTAACTTTCTTGCTATTTCCTTTATAGTAGTTGGCTTTCTCGGCTTATTCATATAAAAAATAATTACTTATAGTCGATTCCATCAAAGATAATTAATTATTTTTTAACTCCATCTTTTTGAATTTGAACATGTTATTCTTTGAGGGATTTTCCACAGTATCAAGTGTTTTTATTTCTTTATAAGCTTGATTAGACGATGCATCTCGCACATTTGCTTTGAAAGAGTAAGTGTTAAATGTTCCAGTTTGTATATGATGTAAAGCTGCCGCTAACATAGACTCCTTTACATCTCCAAAATCGTAAAAGTCCTTAAATTCCCAGACATGGCTATTTGGAGTCAATCCATCGAAATAATCTCCTTTTCCTTTGCTATTGTACATCTTAAATGAGCCTATGTAGAGTTTAACATTATTGCTCAGAACTGGGTAATCGATAAAACCAACAGGTTTCCCATAAGTTTTTTCTGCAACTTCTTGTTTTTTATCATTCAATGAAAATGTACCAATCATATAAGTTGGCATAACAGGGATAAGTGAGTTAATTAATAATTCACTTGCTGAAGCTGTTTCAGACGACACTAAAAAATATACTCTTGATAATTTTAATGAACCGATTTTATTAAATTTTATAGGAGCAAATTCTTCTTCATTAAACCATTCCCATTTTTTAATAAATTGATT
>CANRHE010000221.1 GCA_947630335.1 uncultured Sphingobacterium sp. | reverse complement strand
CACTGTTACAAATTATTACACTTCGTTACAAATCGATACACTTGTTACGTTCAGCTACACTTGTTACATTTGGTTACATTCAGTTACATTTGGTTACATTTGGACACATTTTGTTACATTTGCGGGTTTTTCGCCACGAGCGCAAGCCAGCCTCCCCTCCTCTGCTAATGTTCTCGTGAGCAAATGTTCTGGTGAGTAAATGCGCTGGTGAGTAAAATATAATGCTCTGGTGAGGATATATAAATGCTCTGGTGAGCAAATGATCTGGTGAGCAAATGTTCCAGTGAGCAGGTTTCTATCTTCACCCTTTACTTTGTTGTTTGACTATTGCTCAGTGCTCTTTGTATTTAATTTTGATTTATTTCGTACAGAACGTACTAGATTTTAAGATAGGGTTTACATGAATATAAACCCTTTTGTAAGACTTTTATATGTTTGTGGATATGGAGGGCATATACTTTATCTTATATGCAGTGTTTTTAAACTATAGCAGGTTTGTTTATCTTTGTATATACGGTGATTTTAGCCGTATTAATTAGTATAGTTAAACCAGATACGTGTATCCATTTTATAATGCGAAACTCCTAAAAACGTGGGAATCTGATAAAATCAAATATCTATGCGATTTTCCTTAATATGTCGGAATTTTACAATTCTAAATATCCAATGCAACTTTTCGTAGAAGTTTGAATAACTACATTTCCAAATACTTTTTCCTTAAAGACTCATACCTCTCCAATAATTTCAAATAAACTCTCCTCTCCAAACCCTCCTCCTCTTTAATAATTCTAATTTTACCATCAATCCAAAAATTAATGGCACTTTCTTTGTTGTCGAAATTTTTTCTAAGTACTACCCCTTTATCATAACTGTAATAACCCACCCACCCCCTACCCTCATAGAGTATGTTTGGTATACCTGAATTATTTTTCCTTACCTCTGTAATAAGTTGGTTAATTCTTCGGGGTAGAAAGGCACAACTATCTGGACTGTAAACAAGTCCGTTACCCATTAAATCTTTGTCGAGCTGCTTTCCTTCCCAGTCTTGAGTGGCCATCCAACTCTTAAAATTGGAAAATGTTAACCACTCAGGGCACACTATTACATCTCCATAGAGTTCTTTGTCCCTTTTACCATATACACGATTAATCATGTTAAACCACTGTTGATAGAAAGGGCAACGCCAAACCAACTTATTATTTTCATATCTGCTGGTTGCATAAGTGGCATCGTTTATGCCTTCCCCACATACTTTTTTACTCGAACGTTTCCTCATACCTCACTCCTTTAATATTATTTCTTAGACTCCTTGAAGTGCAACCTCTTAATAACTTCATATGCCCCTGACTTACCTTCTCTCACACCTATGGTTTCCCCCACATTGTGGGATTCCTCTACCTCGCACCCCTCTAGTACAATACCACCTAGGTTGTCATCTTCACCATTTAGTGAAACTCCCTTACTATTAAATATAATAACAAAGTCGTTTAATGTAAATTTACTCATCTTTGTTAATCTCCAACCACCTGTTTAAAGTATCTCTGGCTTCACGTATGTCTTTATATTTCGATTTATTACCAGTACGTACACCAGAGAGTAATAGTTTTTTAATGGCATGTTGAAGTGCTTCAGAAGCTTCCTTGAGTGCTTCTGCTGCTAAAGCCAGTGAGGATTCTACTGCTGCAAGTGAGCAAGTAGCAATAACAAAAGCTAGTGAGGCTTCACAATCAGCAGTGGATTCAGCTACTTATGCTCAAGAATCTAAACTATCCGCAGAAGCGTCTGAGACATCTAACCAGTCTTCTACAGTACAGGCAACTATTGCTACAGAAGCAAAAGATGAAGTAATTGTCATGAGGGATGAAGTTATTACCTTAGAACAAGCTTCTGAAGATAGTGCTGAGCTATCCAAAAACTGGGCTATTAATATGTCTGGTTTAGTAGATGGTGAAGATTATTCATCTAAACACTACGCTAATGAATCTAAAAGATATAGTGATAATATAGGAATTGCGGCAGAGGACGCTGACTTACTAGTAGAGAGATTACGTGTAAGCCAGCAATGGGGAATAGTGATAGATTCACTAAACCAAGAGCAAGAGTAGTAATAAAATAGCTATAGATTAATTTTTATAGCTATTTTTTATCCTCACTCTTAGGTAAACCAATACGTTTATTAACGTCTTTTACTAACATCAAGGGAACAATAGCAGTACCTCTAGTAGGGATAGCTTTAAGGTATACCTCAGACTCAGGCCACTTATCTAATAACTGCTTTACTGTATTACAAGAGTAAACATTGGCTTTTACATCTGCCAGCAATTTAGCTTTCTCTGCTTGGATATCGATATGTTCATTTAACCAATCTTGAAATTCTTGGAACATTGGATGTTCTGGACTGATAGTTAAATGATTATCGTAGCCTGAAAGAGGCACATAGTTTGACTCAGACATTTCCAATTGATCACTTAAATTTTTGTCAGTTCTATAATACTGAAAACCATCACAAATGATTCTCAGCCTCGTAGAGGATCGTGTCCATCCTTCAGGAAGCTTAGCTTTTCTAACCTTTTCAGAGATCTCCCCATAAGTCATTTCATAAAGCTTATCAGCCAATGGAGTCTCCTTGGCTTTGTGCTTTTTGATTTTTTCATCAAACGCATCAAATACAGCAGCATTAATAATACTGTCTCGAATAGAGTTGTTTAGTCTAGTCATAATAATTTCTCCAGATTATGTATTGTGAATTAAATCCTTTATTCGGATTGTTAAAAC
>CANRHE010000220.1 GCA_947630335.1 uncultured Sphingobacterium sp. | reverse complement strand
TCAATAGGATCAAACAACCTTTTTTTATAAGTAATCAATACCACATAAGGTATAATCATAGCAGATAGTATGAAGGCCAATAAGACTGGAAAAAAGAGAATCATAAAATTCATAAAACTATGCTAATAAAATACTGACATCGGTTTAATACAAAAAAATAAAAATAAAAGAAAAAAAATACCCTATAGATTTATTGAAAATAAATATAAAGAACATTATTGAATATCAAGATAATTAACCCTTAATTAACAAAATAGTTTTCCACTACAGAAAAATACACATCTTTTAACAACACTATATAATCTTTATCTAGCAGATAAATAGTAGGATAAGCTAATATGCTATATAATTTATTATTATTAATAGTCCTGGATTTATTAAACCCATTCAACCATTTAATTGGAATGTTAGTTTGATAGGCCTTCCAATTCGAATAATCCCCTACACCGTCTATAGCAATAACCTTAACTACATTCGTTTCAATCAAATTATTTAGCACTACAGATTCTCTCATTGCTGAAATTATCTCCTTGCAATGTGCACACAATGGATCATAAAAAACTAGTAATTTATATTCTGCTTCAAGTGTATATAAATCGTAAAACTGACCATCATCTGTTTCAAAATCGAAATTTTCAGCCTTTGAACCCACTTGATTTTTTTTTACTAAATCCAGTATAATTGCATTGGCTTGTAACTCTTCTTTTGAAAGTAAAGGGGAGTTGTTGTAAACTCGAAGAACCTGTTCATAATATAAATCATTTCTAAAAGGTGAGTTTGGATGATATAAGTAATTCGTAAACTTATCTTTCAAAAATTTATAAAAAACAGAATCATGTTCACTTCTCTTTATTAACAGATCTAAGGATTCACGTACTTCATCCATCTGAAAAACAGGAAATTGAGCAATATAATCTACTAATGATTGTTCAATTAAATCAGGGTAATTATTAACTTCATTAGCATTAAATTTATACTTTACCCAATAATGATTTAACCCTGGATTACCATTTGTCAAAGAAACATCTTGATTATTATTCTTAACGTCTGATTGACAAGAAAAAATCAAGCAAATCAAACTAAACAAACAATATACCCTAATCATAATAACTAATAATCAATAAAATTTATTTTAATGCTCCTTTGTGATCCACATCATTAACACCTATAATTCTTTTTTTTCCGAATAAATCTAGACTTCTACTTTGAGCTCTTAATGTACTAGGAGTAATAGCACCCGTTAATTTTAATGCCGCCGCAATCATTCGTTCGTCTTTATCTCCAAAATTGCTAAAAATATAATCATCAACATTCTTACTATCCGCCTCTAATCCTAGCCAGTAATCAGTTACATTATTGGCATTAAGCAACTTGAATGAAGTAACCCAAAGACTTATTTTATTCATAACTTTTTGCTCAAAAAAACCTACAGGCTTACCATAAGTTCTATCTGTTTCAGCGACAATCTTAACATTCATATAAGGTTGTAATACATTTATCAACATTTCTGAAGCCGAAGCAGTTCTTTCAGAAACTATAAAACAAACAGTTTCTAGGTCTAAATTGTTTTCCCTGTTAAAAAAAACTTCTTTAAAGGTATTACTAGATGTTTTAGAAAGATATTCATTTAACTCATATTTAAGCATAAGTTTCTTATCACCAGTTGCACCTATTATTTTATTTGCCATATATGTTGCAGCATCAACATACCCACCTGAATTATAACGCAAATCAACGATTAGACTTTTGATATTCTTAGAAGAAAAATGATCAAACAAATTGTCTAACAGAACCTTATTAGTAAAACCAACACCATTATTACTAATCTGTTCAAACGACGAATACACAAAGTATCCTATATTTTTATTTGGAAATTCAAAAACAGTATCTAAGGTCAAAGGGTTAATCTCATACGTACCGTTAGTTAGTTGATAGGTCTTAATTAAATTATTATTTTTTTTAACTTTGATGGACATTGAAGTAGATTCTAATGACTCTTTTAACTTGTCAATTATTCCATTAAACTTAATAGGATCAGAAGCTTTACATCCTTGCTGATTACAACTAACTGCTATTTTCATATCCACGCTGTTAAGCTCTAAGACTATATCTGATCGCTCTAGTCCGGCTATACTCGCAGCGGAGCCCCCTTCTACAAAATGAACAATAGGATAAGCGACTTCCTCATCAATAGCACCAATAGAAAAGAAAAGACCGTATCCATCACTTTCATCCATCTTCAGACGAGCATTTGTACCCCCATCCGTATCTAGTGTAGTAAAATAAGAAAACCGATCGTATGGCCCAGAATAACCAGCAAAATACGGAGTTTTAGATTTCAAAACATCTAACACCCTTTCAGAAGTCTTAATAGTATCTGTGAACGATGAAATAACTTCGTACTTAGGAATAGACTTTTCCCACAGTGAATAGAGTTTGTAATAATAATATATACTATCTTTTAGTAATTGCTCTGATGTTCGTTCAACAGAGGAATTATCGATTTCACTTTCGGGTGAAGTCACTTCTTTCTTACATGAAAAAAAAAGGAGAGAGATAATCGCTAATAAGGGGAATAATTTACGCATATAAAATGTAGGTTATTACATAAAGATAAAAAAGAGAACAACTATTACAAGGTATTTTTTCATTAAATTAAATACCTTGTTGATTTAATAATATACGTTCATTTCGAAGTAAGCGAATTTAACACCTATAAATTCAAAGCATATTAATCTAGATTATTTCAATCTTGCCAAAAATTAATCTTAAAAGCATCGTAATGATTTGGCATCTCACATAAAAATCTTATTTTTACATCAAATTTTTTATCAATGAACATTCACGAATATCAAGG
>CANRHE010000219.1 GCA_947630335.1 uncultured Sphingobacterium sp. | reverse complement strand
AATACTAATTTTGCAGGCTCAAATACAGGATTGTGAAGTATCTTAAAAAATATAAAATACCCTTTTCAGGCCTTGCCGCAGGGAAACATGATTTTGAATTTGAAATTGATGACAAGTTCTTTGAATGCTTTGAGCACTCATTAGTAAAAAAAGGAAATTTAACAGCTAACGTATCTCTTCAAAAACAAGAGAACATGCTAGTTGTTAACTTTGACATACGAGGCAATTTTGAGTTGAATTGTGACATTTGCTTATCACAATTTGATGCACCCGTAAATTTTAAAGAACGATTGATTGTAAAATTCACAGTTGAAGAAGGTGATGACTTAGACACAGAAGAGGTTGTTTTATTAAACAAAACCGATCACGAATTAGACATTGCGACTTTACTCTACGAATATATCAATGTACAAGTTCCTTACTATGCTAAATGTAGTGAACAAGGTTTAGGTATAGCGTGTGACCCAGAAATGCTAGCACATTTATCCAAAGAAGAGCCCGAATCACAAGAAGAAAGAATTGACCCGCGTTGGGACGCATTAAAGAATATTAAAAACAATTAAAAAACATAATACGAGATGGCACATCCAAAACGTAAGACTTCAAAATCAAGAAGAGACAAAAGAAGAACACATTACAAAGCTGAAAGACCGACTTTGTCAGTATGTAAAGAAACTGGAGCTGTTCACGTACCTCACAAAGCGTACGAAGTAGATGGTAACTTATACTACAACGGTAAATTGATTATCGAAAACACGGCAACTGTCTAAAGTTATCTTTAAATAAAAAACATCCCAAAATAGCGCAACTTTTACAGAAATTGCTTTAATTTGGGATGTTTTTTGCGTATTATTGAATTAGAAAAATAATAACGGATGAAGATTGGTTTAGACGTTTTAGGAGGTGATTACGCCCCTAATTCCAACATACTTGGAGCCATAGAAGCTCAGAAAGTATTAAAAGAAGGACAGCGTATCGTTCTTTTAGGAGATGAAGAAGAAATAAAAAAACGTATAGTAGAAGCTGGCGCAGATATTACACTATTTGATTATGTACACGCACCAGAAAATATCTCTATGCATGAACACCCTACCAAAGCTATTACGCAGAAACCAAATTCTAGCGTGGCGAAGGGGTTTGATTTATTAAGAAGTGGAGAACTTGATTCTTTTGCTTCGGCAGGTAATACAGGAGCTATGCTCGTGGGAGCTATGTTTAGTGTAAAAACTATTCCTGGCGTCCTTAGACCTGCAATTGCAACAAATGTTCCTAAGCTAAAAAATGGCTTTGGTATCTTGTTGGATGTTGGGGCTAATGCAGATTGTAAACCAGAAATGCTTAATCAATTTGCACTTTTAGGGAGTTTATATTCTGAGCACGTATATGGCATTAATAATCCTAAAGTAGGTTTATTAAATATTGGTGAAGAAGAGGAAAAAGGAAATCAATTAACAATTGCTACTTACCCCCTTTTGAAATCCAACACAAAAATAAACTTTATTGGTAATGCTGAAGGCCGTGATTTATTTACAGACCATGCAGATGTGTTTGTTTGTGATGGCTTTACAGGTAACGTCGTATTAAAACTAGCAGAATCATTCTATGTAGTCACTTTAAAAAAGGGAT
Organism: uncultured Sphingobacterium sp.; assembly: GCA_947630335.1. Taxonomy (GTDB): domain Bacteria; phylum Bacteroidota; class Bacteroidia; order Sphingobacteriales; family Sphingobacteriaceae; genus Sphingobacterium. Next base: position 1,299 of record CANRHE010000219.1, on the reverse strand, counting down.
TCAAGGATGAGTTTTTCGACCGTTTTAATTACGAAGAATATGGTGGTAGCCCAATTTTAGGGGTCAATGCTCCTGTTATTATTGGGCATGGTATATCAACACCTAAAGCTATAAAAAATATGGTTCTATTATCAAAAGATATGATAGAATCAAAGTTTATTGACAAAATTAAATCTGCTTTTAACTAACACAATATATGTCTAAAATTCATGCTGCAATTACCGCGGTAAATGGCTATGTTCCAGAGTACATTTTAACAAACAGTGAGCTAGAAACAATGGTTGATACCAACGACGAATGGATTGTTTCGCGCACTGGTATTAAAGAACGTCGTATCTTGAAAGGTGAAGGCTTAGCTACTTCGGATCTAGCTGCACCTGCTGTCAAAGGCTTATTAGAGAAAAGAGGGATTACTGCTGAGGAGATAGAACTTATAATTTTTTGTACAAGTACACCAGACATGTTGTTTCCAGCAACAGCTAATATTTTAGCTGATAAAGTTGGAGCTATTAATGCTTGGGGTTATGATTTACAAGCAGCTTGTTCAGGTTTTCTTTTCGGTTTAACAACAGGGGCTCAGTTTATTGAATCGGGCAAACACAAAAAAGTTTTAGTTGTAGGTGCAGATAAAATGTCTTCCGTAGTAAACTACGAAGATAGAAATACATGCATTCTATTCGGCGATGGTTGTGGAGTCGTTTTATTGGAACCAAATGAAGAAGGAAATGGACTTCAAGATTCTATCTTAAAAACAGATGGAAGTGGAGGTCAATATCTGAATATTAGAGGTGGTGGTTCATTGAACCCTGCTTCACACGCATCTGTGGATGCCGGTTTACATTATGCTTATCAAGAAGGTCGCACAGTATTCAAATTTGCTGTTACCAATATGGCGAATGTAGCTGCTGAGATCATGGAGCGAAATAATTTGACGGCAGATGATATTAGTTGGTTAGTACCACATCAAGCTAACAAGCGTATCATTGATGCTACTGCTGAAAGAGCAGGATTGCCGGAAGAAAAAGTAATGGTAAACATTCATAAATACGGTAATACGACTAGTGCAACGATTCCGATGTGCTTATGGGAATGGGAGAATCAACTCAAAAAAGGAGACAACCTTATCCTAGCTGCATTTGGTGGTGGTTTCACTTGGGGATCAGTATACTTAAAGTGGGCTTATTAATTAAAGTCACTTTTCGTATATTTGCCGAGTTTTAAATATAACATTTTTTCAAATTTAATATACTACAATATGAGTATGGACATCAAACAAATTCAAGACTTGATTAAATTCGT
>CANRHE010000218.1 GCA_947630335.1 uncultured Sphingobacterium sp. | reverse complement strand
AAAAGAATTAATGTGTAGCTCCGAGCAGAATCGAACTGCTATCAAATGTTTAGGAAACATCTATTCTATCCGTTGAACTACGGAGCCAAATTCGAGGTTACACAAAGGTATCATTATAGACAAAACCATGCAAGAAAAAATAAATAAAGCTTGAAAGTAACGATTACTGGCTTTGGGAAACTATTCAATTAAAACTGTACTTTTGTAAATCTAATATATTGAACATGCATACCACTTCTATTCCCACTGAAGAAGAACTTTACATTAATAAAAACAGAATAAGGATTGCTGTTTCTCTTTTCTACTTCTGCCAGGGACTGACATTTGCCTCATGGGCCAGCCGCATACCGGTCATCAAAGAAAATTTATCGCTCACAGAAGCTCAATTAGGAACCATATTACTCATGTTACCATTGGGACAATTAGCAACTATGGCCTTATCCGGGAAAATGGTAGCCAAATATGGCAGCGCCAAAATACTTCGTGTCATTGCTATATTATATGCTTGCCTATTGTGTGTCATACCATTTGCAGAAAATGTTTATCAGCTTGGCGCAATACTTACCGTTTTTGGAATAGCCAGCAACCTATCTAATATCGCTGTTAATACACAAGGAGTAGCTGTAGAAGGTATATACAAGAAGTCTATCATGTCCTCTTTCCATGGAGCGTGGAGTATAGCAGGTTTTACTGGAGCACTCATTGGGCTACTCACCATGAATCTAGGCATTAATACATTTTATCATTTCACCATTATATTAGCGATCATCATCATTAATACCACATGGAATTATAAGCACTTAGTACCAGGAAAAGCAAAACCAACAGAAAAAACATCTTTTTTCACTAAGCCAGAAAGAAGCTTAGTACTGTTAGGTATTATAGGTTTCTTTAGTATGGCTACAGAAGGCGCTATGTTTGACTGGAGTGGTGTATATTTTCAGGAAGTAGTAAAAGCGCCCGAAAACCTTATCATAGTGGGGTATGCCTCATTCATGATTATGATGGCAGCAGGTCGTTTTATTGGCGACTGGGTGATTAGTAAAGTAGGTAGAAAAACTACTTTACAAGCGAGCGGAATAATGATGTTTACAGGTATGCTAGTATCCGTATTGTTCCCTACATTCTGGATTTGTACGCTTTCATTTATGCTTGTAGGTATAGGGGTAGCTTGTAATATCCCCACAGTGTTTAGCATAGCCGGCAAGAATAAGAAAGTATCTTCAGGCGTAGCTCTAGCTATGGTGTCGAGCATAAGCTTCTTAGGTTTTTTGTTAGGTCCGCCTCTAATCGGTTATATCGCAGAGCTATTTGATTTAAGGTACTCGTTCGGATTATTTGCCTTATTTGGCATTATGATGTCTGTAATGACAGGACAACTACGTGTTTTTAAAGAAAAATAATAGATTGACAACAACAGTATAAGGCGCCATTGATAGCACATTAGTGGCGTTAAAAAAGTTGAAATGTGAATGATTTATATAAAGGAAAAAAGTGGAGGGAGAAGGATTCGAACCTTCGAAGCCGAAGCAACGGATTTACAGTCCGTCCCATTTGACCGCTCTGGAACCCCTCCAGCATTTTTGGGTTGTTCGTTATTGAACAGCACAAATATGCAAATCTTTATTATAAAACTAGCATAAATAATTACAACTTTTCATAACCCCAAGGTAATAAACCTATTAATTTTTATAAAATCTATTCTGACCTCCCCAAGTTAATTTTATTACTCATCATATTGGGGATAGAATTGTACCTTATCAAATTTCCTATACTGTTAAAAAACATATAACATTAAGGTCATATTATAGTTTTAAACTATATCCCATAAGTAAAAACTATGCTTACTCCGTTAAAAAATAATTACCTTTGTAGTAACAAAAAGAAAGGAAATTATAACTATGAGTTTTACAGGTAAGAACTTCCCTAACATCACAGTTGATGCAATCGACTACTTAGGTGACTACATTTCAATCAACATTTTCGAAAAAGCACAACAAGAGAATAAAAAAGTATTATTATTCTGGTATCCAAAAGACTTTACATTCGTATGTCCAACAGAATTGCATGCTTTTCAAGAAGCTGTTGCAGAATTTGAAAAACGTAATACAATAGTAATTGGTGCATCATGTGACTCTAACGAAGTTCACTTTGCTTGGTTAAATACACCAAAAGACAACGGTGGTATTGAAGGCGTTGAATACCCTATCATTGCTGACACAAACCGCAACTTATCTAGTATCTTAGATATTCTAGATGTTAAAGAAGTAGAACACCCTGAGTATGGTACAATAGCAGAAGGATCTGCAGTTACTTACCGTGCGACGTACTTAATCGATGAAACTGGTAAAGTATTCCATGAGTCGGTAAATGACATGCCTTTGGGTCGTAACGTGAAAGAATATATTCGTCTAATTGACGCTTATGCACACGTTCAAAAATACGGAGAAGTATGTCCTGCAAACTGGGAAGAAGGAAAGGATGCTATGAATGCAACACGTGATGGTGTAGCTTCATACTTAGCAGGCCACTAATAAATTAATTAGATTGCGAGGCGGAAGACCTCTTCCGCCTTCTTATTTAAAAATAAAGATATTATGTTAAAGGAATTAGAAAGTGACTCATTACAAGAGCTTGTAAAAGATAACACAACAGTATTAGTTCAATTTTCGGCTTCATGGTGTGGTAACTGTCGTATCATGAAACCAAAATTCAAGAAATTAGCTGGTGAGCATGATAATATTGAATTCGTAATTGTAGATGCGGAGAAATTTCCAGAATCTAGAAAGATGGCGAATGTCGATAACTTACCAACCTTTGCTGCGTTCAAAAATGGACAGTTGGTGAATCAAGTACAAACAAATAAAATTGACGGTTTAATCGAATTAATAAATGAAGTTACCAATAATTAAACACCTGACTGACTTCATTGAAGCAAATGATGCAGACTATGTACTAGAAAC
>CANRHE010000217.1 GCA_947630335.1 uncultured Sphingobacterium sp. | reverse complement strand
TTGTACCTGCAACTATCATTTCTCTCACAGATTAATATTGGTCATTCATACTAAAAATAAAGCTAGTAAATACATGGCCACTTGGCTCAACACTATGTTCTTAAAACAATGTTTTGGCTATACCACCATCTAATGGGATAGCTGCACCTGTCAAGAATGAGGAATAATTAGAAGCTAAGAAAGATACGAGATATCCATATTCTTGAGGTTGACCTAGACGCTTCATAGGTACGCTAGCAATACGTCTGCGTTTAACTTCTTCTACTGATATTCCTTCACGATCTGCTTGAGACTCCATTAAACTATTTAGACGATCCGTATCAAAGTAACCTGTTAATATAGAATTTACAGTTATACCATCTGCTGCAACCGAGTTAGAAAGTGATTTGGCCCATGAAGTCAAAGCCGTCCGCATAGTATTCGATAATACTAAACTATCTTGGGGTTCTTTTACCGTCATCGAACTTACATTAATGACACGTCCAAAACCATTCTTTATCATAGCCGGAATAGCTAGATTAGTAGCATACACTGCGTTTTGAAACAATAAATTAAAGGCAAGTTGATAGTCTTCTTCCTCTTTAGTCAATACACTTCCTGCTGCTGGTCCATTCGTATTATTAACCAAAATATCAACTGTATGAGTCTCAAAGAAATCATGTAATATTTTTTTATGCGAATCGTAATCCGTAAAATCAGTAAGCAAGTAAGCGTGCTCCTGCCCCTTACTAGAATCCAATTTTTCTAAAACTGATTTTAATTTAGTTTCATTACGTGCCATCAGTATTACTGATGCTCCACATTTAGCTAATTCTAGGGCTATTGCCTCTCCTATTCCAGAGGAGCTACCACCAATTAAAGCTTTTCTTCCGCTCAAGTTAATTTCCATAATCTATTCTATTATTGTGCAATTAATACTGGAATCTTCACGACATGCCTTAGTTTATTCACTGTTTCACCAAAAAGTAAATCTTTAAACCCAGTATGTCCATGAGAACCGACGATCAACAAATCAACAGACTCCCTATCAATTAATTTCTTTATAGCATCTACTCTATTATTATAAGTCAGCTCATAGCATACCTCAAACCCACATTCCTTTAAATAAGCTGCATATTTCTCCAACTGTATCAAATCGTTTCGCGCTTCATAGTCATCGGTTTCTTGTCCCGTATACTTTACTGTCGCGCTTTCGACCACATGGGTCAACCAAAATACAGTTCCTTCTTTACCTATTCGTAGCGCTTGATTAATAACTTCTTGATCAGATATCGAAAAATCTAGTGCTAAAAGTATCCTAGAAAATGAGGGGGCTTTTTCAAAATTCAATTCCTCGAAAGTGGTATGTACTTCACCAGTCTCGTCCTTCTTTTTAGCAAATAATGGATACAATACCGTCATCACAAGAAGTACAAAAAGACCTAAGCTACATAGTAATAAAAATAGGGTCAAAAAAATATTATTAAACTCCACTATCCAACTGGTGACCTCTTCATACACAAGTTTAAAATTAAGGCCTGCAATAATAAAAGCAATCAACCAGGAAGCAATTTTCATAAGGGGTTTGATAGCAAAAATTCCCATTGTTTCCTTATCACTTACAAAATGTATGAGTGGAATAATAGCAAAAGCTAATTGCATACTGAGGATCACCTGACTAAAGATCAGCAAGTCACCAACCTTTGATTCTCCGGCCCATATGATGACTACAATAGCTGGAATAATAGCTACTAATCTCGTGATAAGCCTGCGTAATAATGGACTGATTCGTAGGCGTAAATAACCCTCCATTACTATCTGACCTGCTAATGTTCCCGTTATAGTAGAACTTTGGCCAGCTAATATCAAAGCTATAGCGAATAATTTGGAAGCCCATTCTGTACCAAGCATACCGCCTAACAAATGATATGCATCCTCCAAATCTGCTACCTGATACATGCCATTCTTATGAAATACTGAAGCTGCTAGTATCAATATTGCTGCATTCACAAAAAAAGCCATATTGAGAGCTATACTACTATCAATAAAATTATATTTAATTGCCTTTTTGATAGATGCAGCATCTTTTGGGATCTTACGGGTCTGTACCAATGCGCTATGAAGATACAAGTTGTGCGGCATCACAGTAGCTCCAATAATACCTATGGCTATATACAAAGCTGCACCATTAGGCAAAGAAGGGATAAACCCTTTGGCAACTTGAACCATATCTGGTTTTGCTAGAAACATCTCGACGAGAAAACATCCACCAATAACTGCTATTGTCCCCACAATAAATAGCTCAAGCTTACGCATGCCTAATTTTTGAAGATATAATAACAGAAAAGTGTCTGCAAAACTAATCAATACCCCCCATAACAGGTCAATACCAAATAGTAAATTAAGACCGATAGCCATACCCAATACTTCAGCCAAATCACAAGCTGCAATAGCGATCTCTGCAAGAAAATAAAGTACATAGTTCATTTTCTTGGGGTAGGTTTCACGATTCACTTGTGCCAAATCACGGCCTCTTACTATCCCGAGACGAGTAGATAAACTTTGGAGCAATAATGCCATAAGATTACTCATCAGCAATACCCAGAGTAAGGTGTATCCAAAGGCCGATCCACCTGCCAAATCGGTCGCCCAATTACCTGGGTCCATATAACCAACGGAGATAAGATATGCTGGACCTATAAAACTGATGACCCGTTTTAGGCGAGATTTACCTTTATATACTTGTACACTCTCATGCACATCATCTAATGATTTATGATTATTAGCCATGTATGATTAATTCATCTATTTCAAAACTACTAAAAACAAAAACAAAATATACACCTATAAAAGGCTTTAATTAATAAAAAAATGCTTCAACATCAGCTCGGTTAAAAAACACCATCATTGCTATTTTATATTTGAAATACATTGAGTACATTTATGTTACCATTACAAACTATAAATATTATGCAGACAACTACTGAATTTTTGATCTGGGATAAAATAGTCA
>CANRHE010000216.1 GCA_947630335.1 uncultured Sphingobacterium sp. | reverse complement strand
ATCTATTAAAATATTCTTTAATGATGCTAATTTATCAGCTGGAATTTCTAAAGTAATGTATTGCCCACTCATAGGATCACTTACATAAGCTTTCATAGTAACTAAATCAAATATAATGAATTCCAATGTAGTTACACGATCTGGATAATTTTCACTGATAGAGACACTATAATAATTCCCTTGTTTATCAGCCCCATCTTGTTCTGGTTCCGGAGAAACATAAGTCATATATACAACACCAAGTCCTCCACTCTGCTGTAATTGTTGCTTATAACTTGGGGCAAGAAAACTCTTCAAAGAGCTATTCTCCATAATTACAGTCATTACCTTTCCCCAGGAATCTGGTTTTACTTTTAGTTGGTTATTCCAACTCATTTTGTCAAGCAATATATCTTTAGATTCCTGTAAATCCTGGGAAACTAAATCCAAGACGCGTTCATGATCTTGATACAAATTACTCCATGGGTGAGTTACATCCTCATTATCAATGGGTAGAGTTTCTTGCACCTCTTCTAATTCTTGGCTAATTAGTGTATTAATTGCTTGATCAGAGCTTAAAACATCGACTGCTACCGTACCAGCGCTGTCTACAATAGTAGTCTCTTGAATAATATTCATTGAGTCCACTTTACTTTTATTTTCATTACAACTACTTAGGAAAATAAGCCCCAAACAAGTGATTAGAAATCGAGTTCTATTATTTTTAAACATGATGATAGATTGTTAATATAAAATTGTTAAACAAATGAACTTCTAACGTACTTAAAAGTCCCAATTACTAGAAATGGCTTTTCCAGTTAAAAAGAAAAAAAAGGATTATACTACTTAAGCCTTCGCTAATATGTTTTCGTATACACTTAATATCTTACCTTGGGGAGTTAAAACCATTACTATTTGTAATACAAAATGACTATCCTTATTTTTATCATAGCGATCCAACGTGTAATCCATAACAAAATTAGCTACAAAATAATTATCTACATTTCTAACAGAAAAAGTATTTGATCGTATATTATGAGCTATGCTTCTTACTTTAAAAATTTCGTTATAATTTCTGGCAATTTTAACTGCTTCATTAGCAGAAATATCGTATTTTGAATAATATCTCAACAAGGTACTCGCATAAAAATTATACAACTGATTGTAATCTTTATTATCTAAAACATTATAATATCTATAAACGATATCTTTTATATCACTAGACTTTACTTGTTTTGATTGTGAACTTTCATTTACAAAAGACTGTCGATTTAGTAAAGATGCTAAAGGAAGGTAACTTACATTTACAGCGAAATTAAGATTTGCTTGGCCAAGCCCACTAGTTGTTATCCCAATAACTTTACCATCATTATTTATTAATGGTCCACCACTGCTTCCATGTGTTATTTCTGTAGTAGTTTGAATAAATCTAGAGTCCTCACGATATCCTGATACGATTCCTTTTGATAAAGTGAAGGATAAACCTTTAGGAGTCCCAATAGTAAAGCACTCTTCTCCTATTTCTGCATTTGTGGTAGCTATAGAAAGGTAATCTAAATCCGATTGCTCTCCGATCCTAAAAATAACATAATCATTCTCTTTACTATAAGAATAGATTTGTGTTATCATATATTTTTGCCCTTTATCATTCTCTGCATACAGATCATTTGCATTCTCTATAACGTGGTAGTTACTAACAGCCAACCCAAAACGGTCTAAAACAAAAGCACTCCCTTGAGAATAACCATCATCTGTAATTGCATAAATAATATAAACAGATTTCTTTATATCTTGATATAAAGAACTTAAGGATTTGGAATTAGACAACTTTGATTGCTGAAGTTGCTCATTGCTGATTTTTTTTGCCTCAATCTCTTTTTCACGTAAAAGTAATTCACGCTCCTTTAATTCTAATTCTTGTTTCTGCAAGCTTAATTCTTTTAAAGCCTGTTCTTGATTTCCTTGTTGACCACAAGCCAGAAAACACATAGCTACTGTATATAATAAAATCCTATATATCATTTAAAAATTATAAATATTAAAAAACACTCTTTAACTTTCTCAATAAAAACCGAAACTCTATTTGCTTGACTACTAAATATTGTCATTTCTGCAATTATAATAAATTTACTTATCCGACTATTGTTGATTGATTATAAAACACTTACTGTATAGCATACCCCCACTCTCTTTCACATTTCGCATCTATGATGTAGCAAAAAGAGAACTTCTATTTTACATTTTTTTGGGATACTACCAGCTTTTATCATTTCTCTTTTCACTTAACTCTCTTTGAATTTCTTTAAATTTTTGCAACCACACTTGCCTAGTTTTACTATTTTTAAAATTATCTCGATGTAACTGATCTACATTTATGTGACATTCTATACAAAGAGATTGAAGATTACCTAATTTGTTATTTGTTTTATTTAAATCAATATGATGGACTTCTAGAAAACGTTTATGATCTGATAAATCTATCAAACAGCTACCGCATACGTAATTCTCCTTTTCCCTAAACTTTCTAGAAATCTGATGCCAATTTTTAGTATACCCAAAAATATCTAAATCTTTAGGTTGTATTACGTTAGCTTCTTCTTCTATTTCTAAAGAGTTAAAAAAGTCCTCCGTTGTAATGTAATATTTTTCCTCAAATTCTTTTCTGCAATTACCACACAATTGTAAGATACAATCCACATGAACTTTGGAAGTACCACGTTGTTGTATATCGACCATTTTTTGATTGCTCCAAAAATAGTGATTATCGAAAGCTCCTCTATTTTTTTGATCACGAATCGTTTTACAATTCATATTATGATATTTGGGAAAATCAAATCGTTCAACATCAGCAGTTTTTATGTACATGTAACCTTGTTGCCAATATCCATTATGTAAATAATAAATACCATCCTTCCTAAACTCTATTTTACCTTCTATTGCCTTTTGTGTAAAGTCAACATGTATAACTTCAATATCACTTTTAATGGCTACTGGATAATTAGCATCATCTAAAAACTGATTTAACTTCTCAAAGTTAT
>CANRHE010000215.1 GCA_947630335.1 uncultured Sphingobacterium sp. | reverse complement strand
GATATTCAAGATAATTGAAGCTCAAGATAAATAAAAAAGGCATTCTAAATTTAGAATGCCTTTTTTATTTATCAACTATTATTATTTAATGATTGTATTCATCATATACCTATTCAGGGTAATGAAAACAGTCCCCTATTCACTCCTATAGGTAATCAACTAGAGTAATCCTATCAAACAATTAGGATATACTCCTAAAAGAATCGTTAATCCAGCGGCCACAAATAATACGACCTTGAAGTTTAATGGAAAAGCTAATCCAGCATCTACTGATTCACTTTCTTTAAAGTACATATGAACGATAACTCGCAGATAGTAAAAAACACCAATACCTGCATTAACTACTGCTAAGAGGAGGAGTACAATATGATAATCTTGCATGGCGAGATTAAACATCATAAACTTACCTATAAAACCTGCAGTCAAAGGGATACCCGCTAAGGATAACATAGCTACTGTAAGCACAAAAGCCAATACTGGTTTTTTCTTGCCTAGTCCGTTGAACGCAATAAACTGTTCGGATCCTTGGGATCGCTTGACTAAAATAAGTGCACCAAAAGCAATTACAGATGCTAGACAGTAAGCCGTAGCATAAGTTAGAATACCCGAAGCTGAGGAGGCACCAATGGCTACAATAGCAAAAAGCATATATCCTGCATGCGAAATACTTGAGTACGCCATCATCCGCTTGAAGCTTGTCTGCATCATCGCCGTAATATTACCGATGAATAAGGTGATGATAATAACAACCAGAAGCACTGGTGTCCAAAACTCATGCAGAGGAACAAACACGGTACCGAATAAGCGTAAGAAAGCAGCAAAGGAAGCAACCTTAACAACTGTACTCATATAACTTGTAATCAGAATAGGAGCTCCATCATATACATCTGGCGTCCAAAAATGGAAAGGAGCCGCTCCTATTTTGAAACAAAGCCCTACCAGTAATAATAAAATACCACCGTAAAATAAAGGAGAGACATTATTGATATTCTCCTCTAAATATAATTGTACCCCTGATATGTCAAATGTTCCAGAAGCACCATAGATTAATGTGATACCGAACAACAGAAAACCAGTAGAGAAGGCTCCCATTAAAAAGTACTTTAATGACGCTTCATTGGAATGGAAGTCTGATTTACGAATACCCACCAAAATGTAAAGAGCAACGGACATTACTTCAATCCCAATAAATAACATAGCAAAATTATGGTATGAACATACCATCAAAGCACCAGTCAAGGAAAACAAAATTAAACAGTAGTACTCCGCTACGTGGCTACTAATATTTCTAAAATACTCCTTGGACATCAATAGGATCAATCCCGTTATCGCTATACAAAGTATAGAAAAAACTAATCCAAACTTATCGAAAACTATCATCCCACTATACAAAGGTATAGCTGGTGTATTCCATAAAGCTAACTCAAAGCAAATAGCGATAAGTAAACCCAGAAGAGTCACTGGTAATAAAGCTGACTTTGCTTTAAATAAACCCAAATACAATACTAAAATTCCTAACAGTGAAAGCGTAATAATCGCAGCCATAATATCTCCTAAATAATACTTATCTTAAAACTTAACCTGTTGTACTAACTGCTCAACCGAAGCAGCTGACAAATCCAATAAACCATTAGGGAAGATACCTAAGTATAAAACGAACCCAGTGACAATAAAAAGAACAATAATTTCATATCCCTTTATATCAGAAACTCCCATAAATCTATTTTCTAAAGGTCCCAACATGGACTTTTGAAATAATCGTAGCATATATACAGCTCCGAATATTAATGTCAATCCGGCAAATACCGCATACCAAATACCTACGCTAAAAACGCCTTTTAACAACAAAAACTCACCTATAAAACCATTAGTTAATGGCAAACCTATAGCGCCCATAATAATAATTAAGAAAAAGACAGCGAGCTTAGGCATTCTATCAGCAAATCCTCCCATATCGGAAAGCAATCTAGAACCTGCTTTGGATGCCAAAATATCTAAAACGAAGAACAGTCCTATAACAGAAATACCATGATTAATCATTTGCATCATTGCTCCTTGTAAGCCTGCTGTATTCCATGCAAATACACCTACACTAATCAAACCAACGTGGGCTATGGAAGAATAAGCCACTAGGCGTTTAGTATCCTTTTGTTTAAAGGCTATAATAGAAGCGTATACAATACCTATGACACATAGTGTCAAGGCAATACTTCCATAGGCGGCAACACCTAATGGTGCAATAGGGATTAACCAACGCATCAAACCGTACACTCCCATCTTTAGCATGATACCTGCCAAGAGCATCGTGCCAGCTGTAGGTGCATGCGTATATGTATCCGGCTGCCACGTATGAAAAGGGAAAATAGGAATCTTGATAGCAAAAGCTATAAAAAATGCCCAAAAGATCCAACGCTGTGCCGAGTCTGACAAATCTAAAGATACTAGTGAAGCCCAAGAGAAACTACTATCGGCTGTTTGTTGGTACAAATAGATAATAGCAACTAACATCAATAGCGAACCAAAGAATGTGTAAATAAAGAATTTCAAATTCACTTTAATTCGATCCCCTTCTCCCCACAGTCCACAAATAAAGTAAATAGGGATTAAGGCAGCCTCCCAGCCTACATAAAATGTAAAGGCATCTAAAGCCATAAATACCAGCAAAAGTCCCCCTTGCATAAAAGATACTAATGCATAGAAATCCCCTTTAAAGGATTTGCCGAACGTAGATAATATTATTAATGGAATAAGACCATTCGTTAATAAAACAAGTGGTAAACTGATCCCGTCAATACCAATTTGAAAGCGAATACCTAAATGTGCAACCCAATCTAATGATTGAACAAATTGCATATCAGCATTGGGAATAAACTGACATAAAAAAGGAATCGTCAAGGCCAATTGTACTACCGAAACAATCAAAGATATCCATTTGGCAGTGGTAGTAGACTTTACAAACGCAAGCACAATAGCTCCAAAAAGCGGAAGTAAAAGCAGTATAAATAGGTTATTCATCGATTATCGCA
>CANRHE010000214.1 GCA_947630335.1 uncultured Sphingobacterium sp. | reverse complement strand
TCCTTCATGTTCTCTTGACTTGAGATCGCTACGTTCATATATCCCTTTTAAAGGTAACAACTTTGTTAACTCATCAATTAATATTTCCTTCTGACGCTCAATTCCTGCGGAATGCACTTGAACAGAAGCGTAATCAGCATATTTATCTACAATAAGACCTGGTAAAAAATCAGCTTCAGAAAAAACTAAACGAACAGAATCATTCGCTTTATCTAATAAATGCTTACGATTATTAACAGCCTTTTGCAGATGCAAACGCCACCATGCTTCATTAACTTCAATAGCAGGATTCCATTCTAATAATCGAACAGCTACACGAGAAGTGTTATTATAAATACCATATGCAATAAACTCGTCGTCGCAATTATGGACCGCTACTAAATCTCCATTTTGAACTTCACCTTGAATTCTATGGATGGCTCCCGAAAATACCCAAGGATGTAACTGCCATGCAGCTTTGTCTTTACCTTTGTTAAGGATTACTTTATTCATCGTCACAAAAGTACAATTTTCTAAAAAATATATCCTATGCTAGTTGATAAAAAAAGCGAGATGATTAATCATCTCGCTTTTATTTGATTATTTAGTTTCTAAAAGATACTGTTTAAAATCTTCATAAGAAACTGCTAATGGAGTAGCTAATTTCTGCTTATTGGCTAGTACATCTGCTCCTTTGGGATAAACTATATTTTCAAATATATCCTTTTCGATTCCTTCCGGAAATTTACAAGGATGAGCTGTAGACAAAAATATTGAAGCGTATTCTCCAGGACAATCTTGCTTGTAGGCTTCAGCAGCCAGGTATGCAATTGCAGTATGTGGACAAGCTATATATTTATACTTATCATATAGTAATCGCATAGCCTCTTTTGTCTGTTTATCATTATATGTATACGAGGATACTACATTGCGAAGGTCGTTTAATTCATTAGAAAACAAATCTAGAATACGAACCCAATTACTTGGATTGCCAACATCCATCGCATTAGCTAACGTCTGAACAGACGGTTTTGGTTCGTAAACACCTGTTTGCAAAAAACGTGGAACAGTGTCATTACTATTAGTGGCTGCTACAAAATGTTTAACTGGAAGACCCAATTTATACGCTAACAACCCAGCACCTATGTTACCAAAGTTGCCACTTGGTACCGTATAAACTACCTCGTTAATTCCTTGAGATTTCAATTGAGCATACGCCCAGAAGTAATAAAAAGTCTGAGGGATTAGCCGCGCAATATTTATAGAGTTTGCAGAAGTTAGACGTAGGTGAGTATTCAAATCTTTATCATTAAAAGCCTCCTTTACTAAAGCTTGACAATCATCAAAAGTTCCTTCCACTTCTAGGGCTCTAATATTATTTCCATTAGTCGTTAATTGTTCTTCTTGTACTTTAGAGACCTTTCCTTTAGGATATAATATGGTGACACGAGTTCCTTCTACACCTAAAAAACCTAGGGCTACCGCACCTCCTGTATCTCCGGAAGTTGCTACTAGTACATCGAGCAATTGATCATCCTCTTTCGCGAAATAAGCCATCACGCGACTCATAAATCTTGCTCCAAAGTCTTTAAAGGCATACGAGGGACCATGAAATAACTCTAAAACTCCCAATGTTGGATCTAAAAACTTAATAGGAGCGTCAAAATTTATTGAATCCTCTATAATACTTTTTAAAGCATCTTTTGGAATATCCTCACCAATCAGTGTATGTGCTATTGTAAAGGCGATCTCTTGTAAAGAATATTGTTGAATATTTCGGATAAATAATGGATCTAATTGCGGAATATCCACAGGCATATATAAGCCCTTATCTTGGGGCAAAGAATTAAAAACGGCATCCTCAAATGATACTCTTAAATTTTTATTATTTGTACTATATAGCTTCATAATTTATTAATCATTAAATGGTAATACTTTAGGTCCGTCAACATTGACTGCCGATACGTACTGATAACTATCTATTTCTTTTTCTAACAAATGAGATTTAATTTTTTCAGTCACTGTTCTAGCTATTACTTCCCCACGACTAATTGCTACTACAGAAGGGCCCGAGCCCGATATACCAAAACTTAGCGCCCCATTTTCTAAAGCTATTCGCTTCATTTCATAGAATTCTGGAATAAGAATTGCGCGGGTGGGTTCTATTAATACATCTATCATGCTTCGACCAATTAAATCATAATCATTTTGAAAAAGTCCCGCTACGAGCCCTCCGACATTACCCCACTGAATAACCGCATCTTTCAATTGCACTTTATCCTTTATCAATTGTCTAGCATCTCTAGTGGGAACATCTACATCTGGAAACACGATACCAGCAAATAATTCGGATGGTACAGGAAGTTTTATGACATCTAACTCATGTTGCCCCCTAATTAATGTCACTCCTCCCATTAAAGCTGGTGCTACATTGTCCGCATGTCCATGGCCGCAGGCTAAGCGCTCTCCTTCTACACAATAAGGCATAAGGTCGTCTTTACTCAACGGAGACCCGAGAAGCGTGTTAATTGCAAACAAACCGGCTACAGTACTAGCTGAACTCGAACCTAGACCTGATCCTATGGGCATATGTTTAATTAATTCTATTTCAATGCCAAGCTTGTCAACTAAGCATAAATCTGTCAAGAGCATCTTAACGCAAGCGCTGACTGTATTCTTATCTGCATCCAAAGGTAATCTACCATCATCTCCCTGAATAGACCGTATTCGGACTCCAGGTATATCACTTTTGTACATCTTTACTTCATCACCAGGATGATCAACAGCAAATCCCAATACATCAAAACCACAGATCATATTAGCGACAGTAGCTGGAGCAAATACTCGTACTTTGTCAAGTACCTTGTTGATATCTATATTATTTACACGCATTACTTAGTACCTACATTTATTAAATCAGCAAACACTCCTCCAGCCGTCACTTCTGCACCTGCTCCTGGCCCCTTAACAACAAGAGGTCTTTCTTTATAACGCTCCGTTGTAAATGAAATAATATTATCACTACCAGATAAGGCATAAAAAGGATGATTCTCATCCACTAATTGTAAAGAAATCTGAACCTTACCATTTTCTAACTG
>CANRHE010000213.1 GCA_947630335.1 uncultured Sphingobacterium sp. | reverse complement strand
TACACTTGATCCTTGATAGTGATTGTAAAATTTATTTTTAAGAGCCAGAGGAGAATTAGAATAACAAAAAAAGGAGACTTGTTAAAACAAATCTCCCTTATGGTACTCCCGAAGGGACAAATATCGAACAATTTTATTAAAGATGTTGAACGTTTTCAGGAATTGTTTCGAGAATGAGATAAAATATAAAACCTATGCCTTAATTTTAGATGTGGGTTTGTATATTTGATGATATAGTTAAATTTCTTATAGAGAGACTAGACTCTATTTACACCAGTGGACTATGTCAAATACAATCTAAAAGCTCAAATAGCTTCATTAATACGATATCTACACCATAATAAAGTGCAAATAGAGATACGATCACCTTATAAAACACGATATACCTTTTGTTTCTTAGAAAGAAAAAAATAGAGAATATGGATAGAAATAGACAGTTAAATGCCTTTTTTGAACAGGTAAGATTAGGAATGAAATTCGCTAAGGATTATGAGGCAAAACACAAAAATCTTTTAGCTAAGAATTTTAATACAATGAATTTTGTGCGTTGGGACGAAAATAAAGTATCTGAAATTATAGGTTTTTTATTAGATCCTAAAGGAGTACATGATCAAGGGAGTGTGTATTTAGATTTGTTTTTTAAGCAATTTGTATCAAAGATTAAATTTACAGATAGAGAGGCAGTAACAGTGATTTTAGAAGATCGAACTTTTGAAGATAGACGTATAGATATTGTACTTTCTTATAGGAATTATCAGAAAGTGATTGGGATAGAAAATAAGATAAATCTTAAAACAAAAGATCAGGAGAATCAAGTAACTGACTATATGTGTTTTTTAGAAGAAATAGTGAAAGACAAACATGTAGATGAAAATAATTATATGCTATTCTACTTAACTCCGAAAGGACGAGAATTATCAGAAGATAGTGTAAATAAAGAAAAGGCTGAACAATGGAAAGAAGAAGGGAAGTTAGTGTGCATTAATTATGAAGATCACATTATTCCTTTTTTAGAAGATTGTATTAAGGAAACAACCAATGAGCGAGTGCGCTATTTTATAACTGATTTTAGAAAACAATTAATAGAAAACTATATGGGAAAAGAGGGGGTAGATCAATCGATGATTATTAATCAATTAGTGGGTTCGGAGAATATAGAGGTTGCCTTTGCTATTCAGAATACATTACCTCATTTTAAGCAAGAGGTTAAGGAACGATTAAATGTTCAAATGCAGGAGTTAGCAGAGGAACTGACAGAAGAATTACAGCAAGAAATTAAATATGTGAAGGAACACCATCATTTTGAACTTCCTCAGTTGAAGAAAACTTATGTAAAATATAGTTATGAGTTTAGTGGTGTAATCTATGGATTAGTAAAGCAGTACGATTATTTTACTAATGAGAATAGTGAGAAAATGATTATAGAAGGATTAAGTAAAGCTTTAGGTATTAAGTTTAAGACAACCCCTTGGTGGCCATGTTATAAATTAGAGTATGAAAATATTGATACAATAGCTGAATTCTGGATTGATGCACAATCAGGGAAGTTTAAAGAATTTATGAGAGATTTTATATATAAGGTAGTTCGATTAGATGAGGCTTTCTTAGAACAATTGTAGTCAATCTTTATCTTTTATATCTCAAAGGAAAGCTCTATTTTTAAACTTTTAGAAGAATAGAAATACCATAAATACAAACTAATGATTACAGGAGAGTTACGTTCGCAAATAGATAAAGTGTGGGAAACGTTTTGGTCAGGCGGAATTGCAAATCCGATTACTGTTATAGAACAGATCACCTATCTGATCTTTATCAAACAGTTGGACGATAAGTAAAACAAGAAAGAGAACATCGCTAATTACCAGAATAGACCCATAGATAAACCCATCTATACACCTGAGCAGAAACACCTGAGATGGCATAAGTTTAGGGATTTAGGAGCAAAAGAAATGTTCGAGCTATTCCAAGACAAAGAAGGTGCTTGTCAGTTTATTAAGACGATTAATAATGTCAATGCGACCTTTGCACAGTTTATGGATAGTGCGATCTTTATGATTTCTACACCTCAGTTATTGACGATGGTGGTGGACTTGATCGATAAGATCGACTTTGCAGATAAGGATGTAAATGGAGATTTATATGAGTACTTATTGAGCAAATTAGCAACAGCAGGTACTAATGGGCAGTTTCGTACACCTCGTCATATTATTCGTATGATGGTAGACTTGATGCAACCACAGATAGACGATATTATCTGCGATCCGAGTTCAGGTACATGTGGATTTTTAGTATCTGCATCAGAGTATATCAATGAGCACCACAGTACCGCTTTATATGAGGAAGATCATCTAAAACACTATAACAATGAGATGTTTATGGGGATGGAGTTTGACCCGTCGATGATCCGTATTGGGGTGATGAATATGGTAATGCATGGAATCGAGAATCCACAGTTGCGTTTTGTAGATGCATTGAGTGAGGCGAATAATTCTTTTACAGAAGAGGCAACCTTAATCTTAGCGAATCCTCCATTTAAAGGAAGTCTGAATGCGGATAGTGTAGATGATAAGGTATTAGCTTTAGTAAACAGTAAAAAGACTGAACTACTGTTTTTGGGGCTAATGATTAAAGGATTGAAAAAAGGAGGACGCTGTGCAGTAATTGTACCTGATGGAGTACTATTCGATTACTATGATAAAACCAAATATAAATTAATAACTTTCAGCGTCATTTTGTGCTAATAATTCAATAGGGACACTGTCTCTTAAAGTGTGTAAGTTCAAAAATTAAGCTTGGGTTAGGTTCTACTTTTTTAGAGTCTAACCCTTTCTTCATATAGGATTAAAAACTGATCTAAAATGACACCCCAGTTTCTAACGGGCATAGTCCATTTTTTAGTCGCTTCTCTTACAGACAAATATACGGATTTCATTACAGCATCATCCGTAGGGAAAGATAATTTATTCTTAGTATATTTTCTAATCTTTCCATTTAGGTTTTCAATAAGATTAGTCGTGTATATAATTTTTCGAATTTCTATTGGAAATTCAAAGAACACAGTTAAATCTTCCCAGTTGTTTCTCCAGCT
>CANRHE010000212.1 GCA_947630335.1 uncultured Sphingobacterium sp. | reverse complement strand
AATGAACCAATTACTTCGTCATTATTTGCAGAGATAGAAGCTACTTGTTTAATTTTATTATTGTCTTGACCTACTGTTTGTGATTGAGCTTTTAAGTTAGCTACAACCGCAGCTACAGCTTTATCGATACCACGTTTAAGATCCATTGGATTTGCGCCTGCAGCTACAGATTTAATACCTGGAGCAACGATAGCTTGTGCCAATACGGTAGCTGTAGTCGTTCCGTCACCAGCTTGATCAGCTGTTTTGGAAGCCACTTCTTTTACCATTTGAGCACCCATATTTTCTAAAGCATCTTTAAGCTCGATTTCTTTAGCAACAGAAACACCATCTTTAGTAATTGCTGGAGATCCGAATTTTTTCTCGATAATTACGTTACGACCTTTAGGGCCTAAAGTTACTTTTACTGCATTCGCTAACGTATCAACACCTTTTTTAAGTGCTTCACGCGCTTCTACATTATATTTTACTTGTTTTGCCATTTTAATATTATTTTAATAGAGAAACTTAATAGATTAATTCTTAAATAGTATAAATTACTTTTTAAACTTTTAAATTAATGAGTTTTAGTTCTATAAAACTGCATAAATATCTGACTCGCGCATGATCAAGTACTCTTTACCTTCATAGGTAATTTCAGTTCCAGCATATTTACCATACAAAACTTGATCACCTACTTTAACTGTCATTGGCTCATCTGGCTTACCAGATCCAACTGCTACAATAGTACCTTGAGATGGTTTTTCTTTTGCAGTATCTGGAATATAGATACCTGATGCTGTTTTTTCTTCTGCAGGTGCAGCTTGAACTACTACTCTGTCTCCAATAGGTTTAATATTTAATGCCATAATTATATAGTTTTGTTTTTATTACATAATCAATAGACAGCAATTGTGCCAATCCAAATAAAAGCTAAATATTGTCATATTTTGCTAAAAAACGAACAATATTGACAGCTTGATTATGCCTTGTTGTCACTATGTCAGTAAACATTTCAAAAAAAAGGTCTTATCGAAATTCGATAAGACCTTTTAAATATCTTAAAAGCGTAGACTTATTTTGCTGAATCTGCAGCAACTGGAGCAGTCTGCTGAGTAGGAGCACTATTATTAAAGTTCAATGGTGCTGTTTGTACTGGAGTTTCAATTTCTTTAGAAAGATTACCACCTGAAATAGCAGATGTAGAAGGGCCCATAATATTCACAGCAATACTCAATACAATTAATAATATAGCCATTGTCCAAGTTCCTTTTTCTAAAAAGTCACCTGTGCGTTGCACACCCATTAAGTTACTTCCACCAGAAAAACCAGAAGATAGGCCTCCTCCTTTAGGATTTTGAATGAGTACAAAGAATGCTAGAATAACACTCACCAAAACAATAAGGATAATAAATAAAGTTGTCATTTTTATAGTAATAAAATTATACGTTCTTTTCTAATTCTTGAATTCGGTGCGCAAAATACGATTTTTTTTCTGGATATTTCAAAATTAATTTTTCGAAAACAGCAATTGCCTTTTGGAAAAGACCTTGATTAACATAAATGTTTGCTAATGTTTCCGTTACGAAAACATAATTATCCTCAGCACTATGCCTAGCCATATTTTCATTATTCAAATTAGTGGCAGTTGGGGCTTGAATAATTGGTTCTTCACGAATAAATCGTTCGATAATGATATCCGTTTTTTTAGGCTCGACATTTTCTACAGGACGCTTTTTAACCTGCTCACTTAATTTTGATTCAGGATCTTGAAAGTGAATGATACTTTGTTTAATCTGCTGATCCAAAATAGCAACATCTAGCTTGCCGTAATCAATATAATTAGGACTTCCTTTAATTCTAGAACTAGGTAAAAAAGGTTGATAGGTAGCAGCATGTTCTAGGCGTGTCTTGTGCAACCACCACCTAAAACTATAAGGAAGTAAATCATCATTATAGAGACTTATATTTTCTGCTTCGCTGACACTGACTAACTCTTCATTGTCAGAACCTTTACTATCAGACTCCTCGGCGGTAAATTCTTGATTTGTATGTGACTCAAATTTTTCTTCAAAAATAAAATAGTCTGATGCTATACCTCCTTGATTCAAGAGAAGGTCAAGCTCTTTACTTTCCTCAGAAGATAAATCGTCAAGTAGTTCATCTTGAACTTCTGGCGCTATATTTTGCACTGGATCATCATCACTTTCACTACTACGAACTTCTTCACGGTTGTGTTCCATAGAGACGTCTTTCTGAAAATCAACTGTCTCTTGAAGAGTATCTTCAGCATGTACAAAAGTCCACAGCCAATTACTATTTGGGGCGTAGAGTAATGCTAACGACTTATTGGCAGAATAATCTCCATCATTCACTTTCCGTTTTTCGTAAGCAAATATCAAGGGCTGAGAAAAAGGGTAACGAACAATTAACTGCAATAACTCCTCCTCAGATAAAGCCTTAGGGTACTTTACTGCTTGTATATACTGCGCATGTAGCGAACTATTAAACTCTTTCATACCGTATACCTATTACCAATTTGCAAACGCTCTATTATAAATATCATCCACTAACATCGCTATAATATCTTTATTAATTGTAGCCTCTTGTGCTGTAATATCTGAACCACTAAAATCTCTAAATTGAGTAAAGCTTTGTTCAAAATCACTTTCACCTGTGGGATCAAGCTTATTGATATATTTAACTTTAACTGTTATGGTTAGTCTACTACTCTCTGCCCTATCGGTAGTACCCGAGATCACCCCTGCAGGACCAATATTATAGCTTGTGATTACACCTTCAAATGAAGCTTGCCCGTCGTCATTAACTTGTAATAAATTAGATTGAGTCCGGATTTTATCCTTTAACGCTTCAGTAAAGTTTTGACTTAATGGTGTGTAAACTAATGGGGATAAATTCTCAAAATATGACACTGAAAATGTCGTCATTCCTTTAGGAATAGACCCTCCGGTAAAACTGTATTTCACGCCACAGCCTTGTATAATGCATAACATTAAACAAATCATAAGCCCAAATACTTTGTACTGATTATACATTACTTTCATAAACAGTCTTACTCTAAATTTAAGTCTTTAATTTTTCTATATAACGTACGCTCAGAAATCCCTAGTTCTTG
>CANRHE010000211.1 GCA_947630335.1 uncultured Sphingobacterium sp. | reverse complement strand
TATCATATTGTTTTAATATATTTCGAATAATGAAAATTTGGCAAAAAAATATAGACGTTGATTCTTTCGTAGAGTCTTTTACAGTAGGGCGAGATCGTGAAATGGATATGCATTTAGCAGCAGCTGACGTGTTAGGTTCCTTGGCACATACTCGTATGCTGAATAGCATTGGTTTAATGACGCAAGAGGATTTAAACTTGGTGCAAAAGGAGCTCAAGAATATTTATAAAGAGATTGCGGACGGACAATTCCAAATTGAAGACAGTGTCGAAGATGTTCACTCTCAAATAGAAATGATGCTTACTCAGCGCATAGGGGAAGCAGGTAAGAAAATACATGCTGGTCGTTCGCGGAATGACCAAGTGTTAGTGGATTTGAAATTATACTTTCGATCAGAGATTCAAAGTATGTTTGCTAATACAGAAGTGTTTTTTAACCAATTGATTACATTGAGCGAGCGCCATAAAAATATATTGATGCCCGGTTATACTCATTTGCAGATTGCAATGCCTTCTTCTTTTGGATTATGGTTCGGTGCTTATGCAGAAAGTTTGGTCGATGACTTGCAGTTGTTGAAGGCTGCATGGTCTATTTGCAATAAAAATCCTTTAGGTTCTGCCGCTGGATATGGTTCTTCATTTCCTTTAAATCGTACAATGACGACAGCTTTATTAGGTTTTGAGGATCTTAACTACAATGTAGTCTATGCACAGATGGGACGTGGTAAAACTGAACGTATATTAGCGCAAGCAATGAGCTCTATAGCTGCTACACTGGCTAAATTTGCGATGGATGTAACTTTGTTTATTAATCAAAATTTTGGCTTTATATCTTTTCCTGCGCATCTTACAACAGGATCGAGTATTATGCCACATAAGAAAAATCCGGATGTATTTGAATTAATTCGTTCTCGTTGTAATAAAATTCAAGCTTTGCCAATGGAGATAGCTATGATGACAACGAACTTACCAATTGGTTACCATCGTGACTTACAGCTCTTGAAAGAGAACTTGTTTCCTGCTTTTCAATCTTTGAATGATTGTTTGGAGATCGCTACTTTTATGTTAGAGAACATTGAGATTAAATATAGTATTTTAGAGGATCCTAAATATGATTACCTTTTCTCAGTGGAGGTGGTGAATAATGAAGTGCTACAAGGTGTTCCATTCCGTGAGGCCTATAAAAATATCGGTCTTGCGATAGAAGAAGGTACATTCAAACCTTCTAAAGAAGTGAATCATACTCATGAAGGTAGTATTGGAAATCTTTGCAACGATCAGATTGAGCGTATGTTTAAGGAGGTGAAAGCAGAATTTGGATTTGAAAAGGTGGACAATGCTTTGGAAGAATTATTGAAGTAATATACATTTTTATAAAAAGAAGCCTATCAGATTCATTCTGATAGGCTTCTTTTTATACTGTAATTTAAACAGAAATGTTAATAGGTCTAAGTAACTATCTATATTATTATATTGTTAATACAGTATTCATTGCAATACATGTATAGTGTGCTATTCTATAATTAATTACGTCTTTCCCAGACTTCAAATGTATAGTCGAATGCATGCTTATCATCCTTCTCGTGTTTTTCGGCACTTACCAATTGCCAGTCGTGATCCATTAGTTCAGGAAATATTGCATCACCATCTACTGTGGTATGCACACGAGTCATTAATACTTTATCGGCTAGTGGTAGAGTTTGTTTGTAAACTTCTGCACCGCCAATAATAAATATTTCGCGTTCATCTCGGCAGTAGTTAATAATTTCTTGAATACTATTGGCTACATCTACTTCTTCATTGCTATATTTCAAGTCGCGTGTCAATATAATATTACGACGATCAGGTAATGGTTTTCCAATAGACTCATATGTTTTACGGCCCATTACTACGGAATGCTCTAGGGTATTTTTCTTGAAATATTTGAAATCATTTGGCAAATGCCAAGGCATTTGGTTATTCTTTCCAATGACGTTATTTTCTGCTGCTGCTACGATCAGGGTTATTTTTGTATCACTCATTTTATTATATTCATTACTATAATTAAACAGCTACTGGAGCTTTAATATGTGGATGGAACTCATAATTCACTAACTCGAAGTCTTCAAATTTGAAATCAAATATATCCTTAACTTCAGGGTTTATTTTCATTTGAGGTAATGCCTTAGGCTCTCTTGTCAATTGTAATTCAGTCTGGTCGAAGTGATTACTGTAAATGTGTGCATCCCCTAAAGTATGAACAAAATCTGCTGCTTCCATATCACAGACTTGGGCTACCATCATCGTTAATAATGCATATGATGCAATGTTAAACGGAACCCCTAAAAAGATATCAGCACTGCGCTGGTATAGTTGACAGGATAATTGAGGTTTCATAATTCCTTTTTCTGGCTGTGCAGGAGCCACATTAAACTGGAAGAAGGCATGGCATGGCGGTAATGCCATATTGTTTATCTCAGCAACATTCCAAGCAGATACGATGATGCGTCGTGAATCCGGAGAGTTCTTTAATTGATTTATTACCTGTGCAATTTGATCAATATGTCCTCCGTCTGGCGTAGGCCAAGAGCGCCACTGTGACCCATATACAGGACCTAGGTTTCCATTTTCATCTGCCCATTCATCCCAAATACTTACCCCATTATCTTTTAGGTATTGGATATTTGTTTCTCCTTTCAAAAACCAGATTAGTTCGTGAATGATAGAACGAAGATGCAGTTTTTTGGTAGTTACAAGCGGGAATCCTTCCTTTAGGTTGAAACGCATCTGATAACCAAAAACGCCGCGTGTACCCGTACCTGTTCTGTCTGACTTGTCTACCCCTGTGGTATAAACGTGTTTGAGTAAATCTAAATATTGCTTCATATCTTCAAGAGCTTATTGTAACAAATTTTAATGTTTTATGTATTAGCAATAATCCATTCCTAGATTAATTATTCCTTCAAATGTACTGAATTTAGTCCTTTTTTACTTCATATGGTTTAATTATTGCGATATGGTATATTTATAAAAACTGTCATAAGGTTTTCAAATCTTTTGATTTACACTTATAAACTAAAAAAATGCGTACTTTTGCAAAATTGTTATGAATAAAAAAGTCGCTTTTTATACGCTCGG
>CANRHE010000210.1 GCA_947630335.1 uncultured Sphingobacterium sp. | reverse complement strand
AAAAAATGAGATTAAGCACTATTTATGGTCGATAACGTTATTTTTTTTACGAGCTTTTTTTAAGCTATTTGCATAACTAAAAAATGTTATGGTTCACACTTTTCACATTCCTGTACTAGGACTAGCTTTTTCAATCGACTCCCCTCTGAAAGTAGCGCAATACGGCATCTCCTCTGCTGTATCTATAGTAGATGACAATTTAACAGAACGTCTACGCGAGTATCATAGTAAACAAAATGATATACATTTTGAACTTATTAAAAAAAATGAACATGATGCTCGAGCAAAAAGAATAACAGCATATTTAAATATGATGCAAGATATCATTGATAAGCAGATCAATGATTTAAAAGAATCCTCTTTTGATAATAATGAGTCTTTACACCAGTATTTCAATCTTTTACCTGTTAAACATCCAGCATACAATCTTTATCTTGACTACTTAATTACTAGCGATAGTAGCAAAAAAAACAAGTTAGAAATTTGTTTAAAAAACATGATTGAACCTGGTGATATCAATGTTAATATCATGTCCAAAGTGGATAAGGTGAATAGAGATGAAGAAGGAAATCTACTCGATCGAAAATTTTCTGATGCTACAGCTGCTTTACGTGGATTTGCTAATAGTAAAATAAAATCTACATTAGTCTTATCTGCGGGTATGAACCCCAAATTATACAATTATCTTGCTGAATTATCTGTTTTTTTTCCAAACGAGCAAGGTGAATTATCCAAAAAAGTCTGTTTGAAAGTATCCGACTATAGATCTGCCTATATCCAAGCCAAATATTTAGCTAAAAAAGGAATTTGGGTATCTGAATTTCGAGTGGAATCAGGTCTTAATTGTGGAGGACATGCCTTTGCGACAGAAGGTTTTCTACTAGGACCAATTTTAGAAGAATTCAAAGAAAATAGAAACTCATTACGTCAAGAATTATTCAATATATACCAAGAAGCTTTAGCAGCAAAGAATATTATACTGACAGATAGTCCTGCACAAATTATCAGTGCTCAAGGAGGAGTTGGTACAGGTAATGAACAAAAATTCTTACTGGATTATTACAAGTTAGATAGTATTGGGTGGGGCTCTCCATTCCTACTCGTACCAGAAGCTACAACAGTAGATGATCAGACATTACAGGCTTTGGCGACTGCTGATAAAGACGACTTTTACTTAAGCGATTCTTCACCACTAGGTGTCCCATTACATAATTTCAGAAAAAGTACAGCTGAGGCTCAACGTATGGAGCGTATAGACAAAGGAAGAGCTGGTGCACCTTGTACCAAAAAATATTTAGTATCAAACGATGACTTTTCATCTGAGCTCATATGTACTGCTTCAAGAGTCTACCAAAATACTAAATTGAAAGAACTAGAACTTCTTCAAGAGCTTAATTTTATAGATTCGTCAGCAGAAAATATTGAAAAATTAAAAAAAGAAATTACCTCCAAAACATGTCTTTGTGAAGGATTAGCGGCCTCGGCCTATTTAAAATACGATATCGCTAAGAAAAAAGAAAATACAGCAGTATCTATTTGTCCTGGACCAAATACTGCTTATTTCAATAGAACTTATTCATTATCCGAGATGGTAAGTCATATATATAGACGTATTGACTTGTTAAAAGATGTTGACAGACCATCCATCTTTATTAATGAAATACGCCTTTACATTGATTACCTAGAAAAGTTTATTGCAAGTAACCCTATTCCTGATGAGAAACAAAAAGAGTATATCCATTCTTTTCATAATCAACTTTTAAATGGGATAAACTACTATAAAGATCTTGCAAATAAAATTCTTAAACAGGAAGATAATAGACGAGATTTATTCTTGAATCAATTAGAAACTGAAAAACAGAAACTCTCTTCAATCTTATCATAATAAAAAAAGCTGCTAACGCAGCTTTTTTTATTATGATAAGATATAATTTTATGTATTATTTATCAAACTTTCTAAATTTACCAAAAACACCCAATGGTAGTTTGGGGCCTACTGTTGCTTGAAGAAACAACTCACCTATTTCTAAATTCTCCACCTGAGGAAAAGAAGAACGTATTAAGTTTTCGACTATTACAGAAGAAAAACCCAGTGAATACGTATTCAAAATAAGGAAGTGTTCTTTAGGATCTAATAATTGAACTACATCTTGCATCATCTCCATAATATGGTCTTCTAGCTTCCATTTTTCACCCTTGGGACCATGACCATAAGCTGGAGGGTCAAGTATAATACCGTTGTATTTGTTGCCTCGTTTCAATTCACGTTTTACAAACTTCAAAGCATCTTCTACTACCCAACGAACATCAGTCAATCCAGATAGTTCTTGATTTTCGTTGGCCCATGTCACTACCTGCTTGATAGAGTCCACGTGCGTCGTATCAGCTCCTGCCGCACGTGCAATCATAGAAGCTCCACCAGTATAGGCGAAAAGATTTAAAACCTTTGGTGTTTTTGTTTTAAAAGACTTTACTGCATGAGAAATATAATCCCAATTGACAGCCTGCTCAGGAAAAATACCCACATGTTTGAATGAGGTAAGCCCTAAACGAAATTTAATAGCCACATCTTGATTTTTATACTCAATATGCCAACGGTCTGCAATTTTAGGATTCTTCTTCACCCATTCGCCAGATGTAGCAGAACGCCCCTTAAACTTGATATGATACTGCTTATTCCATTCTGCTTCAGACAAAGCTTTGGGCCATACAGCCTGTGGCTCAGGACGAATTAAAATCAAATCGCCAAAGCGTTCTAATTTTTCAAAATCACCACAATCGATTAACTCGTAGTCTTTCCAATATTGTGGAGTAAGTAGTTGAATATTTGTTTGTGTAGACAAAGTGCTTTATTTTTTTTGCAAATGTAAGGAAATTCGAACAAGGATAATAATTCATTTCCTCATATACTGCGCAGTCGTGTTAGTTTGGAATTAGGCCAATGGAGATTTTCACTTTCGAAAAACTATTTTTGTAGTGTATCTTTCGCTGCCTTCATTAAAGGACTGGCAAACACAAAATCATTAAGTTCCAAAACTTCTGATCGTAACATATCCTGATTCGAACCTTCCCAAAACTTTTGGCCTTTATGCAAAAATAAAATATAATCACCTATTCCCAT
>CANRHE010000209.1 GCA_947630335.1 uncultured Sphingobacterium sp. | reverse complement strand
CCAAAAAGTATTTCCCTATTTATAGCTATTATTATTTAACTCCTTGAACGACCGAACAATAAAGTTAAAACAAACCAACTTTTGATTGTATATACAACCCTTAAAGAAGTATTATAGGAAATAGTAGGTACAATAGTATATATAAGTCATATATATTATAGTATACCTAACATGCCTTCTCTACACACCTAGTAAGTCTTATCTACATACCGCCGCGAAACACACTCTTATCATACACCACACTTCTAGTTATATAATCTTAAGATGAATCGGATATAGTACGGACTTTATACGGCTCCATCCGAATGAAGTCCGTACCATCTCCGAATGAAGTCCGTATGAAGTCCGTATGATAACAGAACATATCTCCTACATCCTACGACTATGGGACAGCAAACAGTGAAGAGTAATGATGTAAAGTAATGCTATTTACACAACAAGTACTTAATTAAAATATAAAGCAAAGTCTATAACGACCCTGAGCTAGCGGAATTAAGTTGTCCTGTAAACAAATGAGGATATTTTATTAGTTCTTTTTCACCTAAATGTTAATAACTAGTGGAAAGGATAGGTATAGTATAGAACAAAACAGTTAGAAGTACTACCAGTACAAATAAAATAAGTTGATAATTTTAGTTAAAAAAAACTCCTAAGCCTTTAAGGAAAGAAAAGACTTAGGAGTTACAAGAATAAAAACCATGATGAATATCAGAAGTTCTTACTTCTTAAATACCCATATTTTCTGAAGAACATAGTTAAAACCTAAAGAAACTATAATTTCAACAATACCTTTTGCAAGCAAGAAATTTATGGACATCAAATCTACTAAAACATAGATACCTGTTGATTTTAAGGTGATACTTCCAACGACAACAATAATAAATTTCCATAATTGCTCTTTGACCGGCGTGCTTGTACTTTCAAATGACCAATACCTATTAATCGTAAAATTAACAACAGCACCCAAAGATCCACTCACGACATTAGATAAAGGGGCTGAAATACCAAAGACCTTATAACATAAACTATAAATACAAAAGTCAAACAGCCCTCCAACAAATGCGGAGAGCTGCGCTTTTAAGAATATTTTTACTTTCGAAGAATTAAATAATCCCATCTTTTTTTTGCTTTTCTAATTTTTCTTCCTTGTCTCTATCATCCCCCATCTTAATAATCCCTTTTGTATCCACAATATTAATAAAGAACAGAATAACACAAATACCAATGACAGCATAGTTAATAGAACCTGGAAATATTATTTCAAATAAAATAATCAATGAAATGATGACGCGGATTTCAGTCGGTCCCACCAAGCCAGCATCAATAGTATATTTATCCGTAATCTTATATCGTAATTGCGAAATAATCATCGCCCATCCATATAAGGCTACAAGGGCAAAACCAGAATATTTAAAATCACCTGGAGCATAAAAAACATACCCTAGCCCTATCAGCACCGTACTTATCCAATCCATTACGATATCTAAAGCAAAGCCGTACCACTTACGCGACTTATTTCTATAATAGGCAATACGACCATCCAAAGAATCACCAAACCATTGCACAAAAAAGCCTACAATTGCCAAAAGTAGAAAATACTTACTGACATACTCCCCCAACAAAAAGCTAAACAAAATCATTGCAGACCCGATGAATCCAACAAATGTTAAACCATCTGAACTCAACCAAGAAGGAACCTTAGGCAAAAGGTATGTTATAAACTGTTGCTCCGGATTACTTAATATATTGGTTCTTTTACGATCTTGGAATATTTTTTTATCAATCTTCACTCCACTCATATCTTAATTAACTATTATTTTAGCCATTTGTTTTGTTTATACCACAACAATGACTCGGTTAAACCTCTTTCTAAATTAAATCGGGGTTCAAACGCTAAATTTACACATGCTTTCTCAATACTACAACTCCAGTTTTCAGCCGTAAGCTCTCCTAGACGCTCTGGATAAATAGTGGGAGTTTTTGTTGATCCTTTATAGATAAATGCAGAAAGCTTTGCAAATAACGAAACAACGGAATATGGAATAAATAGGCGTAGAGGTTTTTTTGAAAAAACTTCTTTAAATATTTCTGCCATAGCAAATCTAGAATATGCATTTCCATCTGAAATATTATAGAATTGAAGACAGTCTTGCTCCACAATACAGCCTTGTAAAAGTACCTGAACAAGATCTTTTACATATACAAAACTTAATTTTTGAGGTTTACGCCCTATATAGGGATCTAACCCTTTATTCAACGTATCAAACAATATAAACAAATCCTTCTCACGAGGACCGTAAACTGCGGTCGGCCTAAAAACGGAAATAGGAAATTTTGAAAAATTATCTTTAATCATTTGCTCAGCATCACGTTTGCTTCTACCGTAAGAAGTAACAGGAGCGTAAGGCGTATTTTCATCGATGGCAGACTCGGCATTATACGCAATAGGCCCTATAGCTGCCAAGCTACTTACAAAAACAAAACGCTTTGGTGGTTGGGATGATGAAAATGCAGCACGAATTAAATTTTCCGTATTACCAACATTCACCGCAAATAACTCTTGATCGTTCTTCGCTTTAGTGAGTGCTGCAGCATGAATAACATAATCATACGATTCCGCTTCAAAGCAATTGCTAACTGCTCCATAGTCGCCTTGGTCAAGATACACAAATTTTGACACTAACGATTTGATATTTTCAACATTACTTGATTTTCTAACTGCAGCATGAATCTCCCATCCTTTATCGGCTACTGCTTCAATAAGATGAGTACCTACAAAACCACTTGCTCCAGTTATGAGAACTTTTACCATTAAATAGACTTTTGGTAAATACGATATTGTTTATACAATTCACCATTAATTTGCTCAATTGCATGGTTCATCATATAATTATGTTCAAGCATCCAAGAACACTCTGCTCCAAGAATTCCTTTTTGCTTTGCATTCTTAATAATACGTCCATATAGACAAGCTTCTATACCCAACTTACGGTAATCTTCTAGTACACCTAGCATCATCACCCGCAATGTTTTGATATTCTTCTTGCCAAAAAGCAGTTTAAAAATACCAGTTGGCAATAATCGACCTCTTTTAATTTTTATTAAAATCTCATTAATATTTGG
>CANRHE010000208.1 GCA_947630335.1 uncultured Sphingobacterium sp. | reverse complement strand
AACAACTTGATAAATCTGCTGAATAAGAGACTTCAACTGGTCGCGATTTGCAAACTCTACATCTTCTTCTGAAAAGTCTAATTCTAATTCAATCAAAGAGGCAAAGTGAACCAGGTCTTCACGCAATTGCTTTAGCTTAGTCGAAAAACCACCGCGCATTTGCTGCATAGCTATCTGATGAGAAGCTGCTGAGTTGGAAGCGATCAAATCGGCTACAGCCTCGGCTTGGGACAGGTCTAAACCGCCATTCAAAAAGGCACGCAACGTGAACTCTCCTGGGCGGGCAGCGCGAGCACCACCACGTATCAAGAGTTGAATGACACGCTCAATAATATATTTTGAGTTATGGGTTGATATCTCTACTGAGTTTTCTTTAGTATAGGAGTTGGGGCCAACAAATAGAGAAATTAAAACTTCGTCAATAATCTCATCCCCATCACGGATAGTTCCGAAATGGATGGTATGGGAAGCTTGCTTCGTCAAATCTTTGCCTTTGAAGATGGAGTTGACTAAAGTAATAGCATCTCCTCCCGAAACACGTATTACTGCAATAGCACCCTGGGTACCTGAGGATGTTGCTAAAGCAACAATTGTATCTTGTGATATTAATGCATGGGTAGACATAAGACAAAAATAAGGCTAATAAATGAGTATTACTGTTACAAAGTATGTATTCTTAAAGAAATATATAATCTTTTTGGTAGAGTATGAAAAAGGAAAATCATAAAAATGTAAAAAATTAACATTAATTATAGATTGTAATATATAATTTTGCATCAGTATTTAAAAATAATTGAACCTTATACCACTAACCTACGAGTATCCTAGATCATGAACGACAAATCTGTTAAAAATTTTGCTAAGGTAAAGTATCATTACTTTTTCCTTCCTACAGCATTGCTGATCGTCATTTTTTCTTTTCTTTTTTATAATGAAGCGTTAGAGAATGAATCTTATATCAAAATCCAAAAGGGATTATTTCTTTTGGGGAATGACTTCTTGTCGGATTATCCGCTATTAATAAATAATCTTACCCAATTGGGAGATGGTTTGATTATTCTATCATTCCTAACTATTCTATTAGTATTTGCACCTAAATGCTGGGAGTGCTTTATCAATGCTTTTATAATATCTGGAATATTTACTTTAATACTGAAACCTCTATTTGGGATACAACGTCCCGCTGCTGGATTGATAAATGAAAAGTTCGTCATCATTGGTCCAAAATTAGCAGGTAATAACAGCTTTCCATCGGGGCATTCTATAACGACATTCACCATTCTAGGGGTGATTCTATTTGCTTTCATGCCCACGGATTTACGCAAACGGGTATTGTGGACGACTAGTATATGTACTTTGGGTCTCATACTTATATCGACAAGAATCGGTGTAGGCGCGCACTACCCTATCGATGTCATTACAGGGGCTATCATAGGTTATATATCAGCTATAATTGGAATATTGATTACACAAAAAGTCAAATTGTGGAATTGGATAGAAAATGTAAAAATGTACCCGATTATCATACTCTTACTAGTAGGATTCACGGTGGCGGTAATATTCAAAATATTAGATTCTCCCTTAATAATATTTTATCTTGCGCTTTTAAGTTTACTAATCTCTTTATTTGTCACTGCTAAAACCTATGCTAAACAAAACTTTTAAATTATCCTATTTTGTATTGATAATTTGTGTACTGAATTTATTATTCTTTCATATTCCTTTTTTTAGGTTTATAACGGATAATTTAGATTATCAATCGGCTAGCGGTATATTATTTTTGATTACGCTTTTTATACTCGTCATCGTCGCGAACTATTGGGTATTCTACATGCTCTTCTTTCTATCGCCTCTAGCTGGTCGAATAGTGACAACTATATTCTTCATGATCAATGCTGTAGCGGTATATTTTATTCAAACTTATAGTGTGATCATGGACGAAACTATGATCGGGAATGTCATTAATACTAATATAGAAGAGTCGAGCAGCTTCTTTTCGTTTAAATTAGTACTTTACCTGGTCATATTGGGCATAATACCGAGTTGGTGGATATGCAAAACAAAAGTGAAAAAAGAAACGACTAAAGTGTTCTTCAAACTGACAGGAGCCAGTCTATTGGTAATCATTGGCTTGGTGATCGCTAATGCCACACAGGTACTATGGATAGATAAGCATTCGAAGGTGCTAGGCGGGCTAGCGATGCCTTGGTCTTATATGGTGAATATTCCACGCTTCTATATACATAAGTATCAAGAAAATGAAAAAGAAATAGTATTACCTGATGCGCAGATCATGAATAAGGAGAAGTCAATAGTGGTGTTGGTTATTGGAGAATCGGGTCGTAGGCAAAACTTCTCGCTCTACGGTTACGAAAAAAACACTAATCCTTTATTGTCGAAAACAGAAAACTTACATCATTTTAAAGCTAATTCAACTGCTACCTATACCACAGCGACAGTCAAAAGTATACTGGAGCATGAGAATACAAATAAACTCTACGAGATATTACCAAATTACCTGAATAGAAATGGTGTAGATGTATTCTGGCGCACAACAAACTGGGGGGAGCCTCCTGTGCATGTGGATAGTTATCAACGTGCCGAAGATTTAATTCCAAATTGTAAAGGAGATGGTTGTGCCTATGATGAAGTATTACTCACGGATATGAAGGAGCAAATATTAAATAGTAACAAGGATAAGATATTGGTGGTACTACATACGAGTACGAGTCATGGCCCGACCTATAGCACGAAATACCCTGCACAATTTGAGGTATTCACGCCGGTGTGTCACTCTGTGGAGTTGGCAAAATGTTCGCAAGAGGAATTGATCAATGCTTATGACAATACGATTGTATATACGGACTACTTACTTCATAAAATTATAGAAGAGCTAAAGGAATTAAAAGATTATAAAAGTACGATGATCTATGTATCGGATCATGGGGAGTCACTGGGTGAAAAAAATCTGTATATGCATGGTGTACCTATGAGCATAGCACCCAAAGAACAGTACGAAATACCATTCATAGTATGGGTATCAGACCCTTCGAAAGGGCTTAAGGAAAATGACTTGTTGACACAGAATCATGTATTCCATAGTGTCATGAATTTTTTAGGGATGAAGAGCCCTATTTATAATGAGGAATTGAACATCTTCAAATAGGTTTTGTTTTGAGGATGAGCCAGCTTTCTCTTAGTGAGTGGTGGCATTAAGGAGCAGAACCGGACTAGGTA
>CANRHE010000207.1 GCA_947630335.1 uncultured Sphingobacterium sp. | reverse complement strand
TCATCTTTGTACTATTATCAATCAATATGTTAGAATTCTTAAAGAATAGTACCTTTCGTGCAAACGATGTGTTTTTTAGAGCCTTAAATATCCTGAAAAATCACTATATTTCAGTTGCAGGCTTATGTTTTTTACTTTTTATTACCAATACTTTATCCTCTTTTTTGGCATTTTATTTAAATGATATTGAACTAGGAGGAATCAAGATATTGTTGTCACTGACCTTTATCATTGTTTTTTTTGGATTACAGTTGGTACTTATCAAGCGAGCAGTTATGCTTGCTAATAATATTGAACATGCGCCAATTATAGATTATCTGCCATCAATAAAACAATTTTTAAATTTTATATTAGGATTAATTATCTATTCATTTCTACTGTTGATTACTTATCTATTATGTGCTTTGTTGTGTTGGCCTTTATTATATTTAGGCGTCAACATGGATGCAATATTATGGGAGATTAATCCATTTTTGACAGGTGTGATGATGATGTTAATTTTGATAAGGATTTCATTTTTTCCATTTTTTATTCTAGAGAAAGGTTTTAATATTATTAGAGCTTTTAAATTAAGTATAGCCTTTACAAAAGGTAATGTTATTAATCTTTTAATTTTGATGCTATTTTTAGCAATTACTTATATCTGTCAATTGACATTTGAGTATTTTGAGTATTATATTTTGGCAAAAATAGCAGGAGTGTTAAATACTTTTATTGTAATCCCCGCTGTCAGCGTAGTTATGGCTGTAGCTTACGTGGATATGATAAAAGAGTATAAGGGTAGCGATGACCCAGAGTTATTTAAGAGTATTTTATAAGTAGGGAACGTTTTGGAGAGAAAAAATATTGCAATACTTGGATCCACAGGAAGTATTGGTACACAGACATTAGATGTTGTAAGAGCATTTCCAGACCGATTTAATGTATCGGTACTTACTGCAGGCAATAATGTAGAGTTATTAATCGAACAAGCTCTGGTATTTTTACCAAAAATTGTGGTGGTTGTTAATGAGGCACACTATCCAAAGTTAAAAGAAGCTTTAAAAGAGACTTCAATTCTAGTATTAGCTGGTCAGGAAGCTTTAATTCAAGCAGTAGAACTAGACGAAATTGATATTGTATTGAATGCGATTGTTGGTTTTGCAGGTTTGAAATCAACTGTACGTGCTATTCAGAAGGGTAAAGATATTGCGCTAGCTAACAAAGAAACATTAGTTGTTGCAGGCGAACTGGTTATGGGTTTAGTGAAACAGCATAATGTGAAGATGCTACCAGTAGATTCTGAACATTCTGCTATTTTCCAATGTTTAGTTGGTGAGCCTTCTCCAATAGAGAAAATATATCTGACCGCTTCAGGAGGGCCATTTAGAGGGCGGACTAGAGAGGAATTATTAACGGTTACGAGAGACCAAGCTCTTAAGCATCCCAACTGGTCAATGGGGGCCAAGATCACTATTGATTCAGCCAGCCTGATGAATAAGGGATTAGAGGTTATTGAAGCCAAGTGGTTGTTTGACTTGACCGTAGATCAGATTGATGTCATCGTTCATCCCCAATCGATAATTCACTCTATAGTTCAGTTTCAAGATGGTAGTATGAAAGCCCAGATGGGACTGCCAGATATGAAATTACCTATTCAATACGCTTTGACCTATCCTCAGCGTTTTCAGAATGACTTCAAGCGGTTTAATTTCTTAGATTATCCATCCTTGTCATTTGAAAAGGCGGATATGGATACCTTTAGGAATCTGAAATTAGCGTATCAAGCTCTAGCAGAAGGAGGAAACCGCTGCTGTGTGTTGAATGCCGCAAATGAAGTGGCTGTGGATGCTTTTTTGAATAATGATATATCTTTCTTGGGTATGTCTGCTGTTATCGAGGAGACATTATGTCATATTAATAATGGGGATAACTTAGGATTGGATGACTATATTGCTATTGACGAAGAAAGTCGTCGAGTGGCACGACAATTAATATATAAAAAAGTAGTAAACTAAAAAATTATAAATGGGAACATTGGTAATGATTGGACAAGTAATTTTAGCCTTGTCAATTTTAATTATATTACATGAATTAGGACATTTTTTGGCAGCCCGTATGTTTGGGATAAAAGTCGAAAAGTTCTATTTGTTTTTTGATGCTTGGGGAGTAAAACTTTTTAAATTTACTTACAAGGATGTAGAGTATGGGATAGGTTGGTTGCCATTAGGAGGATATGTTAAGATTGCTGGTATGATTGATGAATCAATGGATACCGAACAATTGAAACAAGAACCACAACCTTGGGAATTTCGTTCAAAGCCCGCTTGGCAGAGACTGATTGTGATGCTAGGGGGTATTATTGTCAATGTACTCGTAGGTATTGTAGTATTTTGGGGCTTGACTTTTAAATATGGCGAGGCTGATATTGATAATACCAGAATATGGGGCGTACAGCCTGGTATTATAGGTGAGAAAATTGGATTAAAAGAAGGTGATAATATTCTTGCTGTTAATGGCAATACGGCATATTTGTTTGGTAAAGACTTAATGACTTCGGATGTCTTGATGGGCGATGCTATTCTTAAAGTAGAACGTCAAGGTGAAATTATAGATATTGCTTTACCTGCTACAATGTTGAATGATGTAGCAGACCATAAGCGCAATGAGTTCGTAACCCCAATTTTTAAGATGTTACCGATTGATACTGTTGTTGAAGGAACAAGAGCAGAGAAAATGGGATTAGCTAAAGGAGACAGTATTCTTTCTATTAATGGCGTTGCGGTAGCTCGTCTAGACCAGTTTCAAGAGGAGGTCGGTAAGAATAAGGGTAAAGATATTACGTTAGAAGTGTTACGCGGTGGAGAACCTTTAACTCTTGTTGCTGCTGCGGATACAACAAATGTATTAGGTTTTAATAATTTGCCAATTATTCGTCGTGAATATACTTTTGCAGAGGCACTTCCTATAGGAGTGAGTAGAGCATTTGGGGTGATTACGGATAATATCAAAGGGTTCGGTAAAATATTCAAAGGTGAGGTACGTGCAGATAAAGCCTTATCTGGTCCAGTAGGTATTGCAAAAATGTTTGGTACTACTGTCGA
This sequence comes from uncultured Sphingobacterium sp., assembly GCA_947630335.1. Lineage (GTDB taxonomy): Bacteria > Bacteroidota > Bacteroidia > Sphingobacteriales > Sphingobacteriaceae > Sphingobacterium. The sequence goes on along the minus strand of CANRHE010000207.1, from coordinate 156 downwards.
TTGGATGAAATTTTGGACTCTCGTAGGAACTTTATCTATGGCTTTGGCATTTATGAACTTATTACCTATACCAGCCCTAGATGGTGGTCACGTCGTATTTCTGTTGATTGAAATGATACAAGGAAAACCTGTGAGTGAGAAAGTACTTGAAACAGC
>CANRHE010000206.1 GCA_947630335.1 uncultured Sphingobacterium sp. | reverse complement strand
CAAGTTGATAACACACCTTTTGCGATCCAGCGACAAATCCTTGAGCATAACGTCACGTATGAGCGTTTATGTGAGCAGTAAAAAAGCCCGCGGTGTGCGGACTTTGCCGTCCGTGCATTGTCGGGTAAGTACAAATTAGGCATCAGTGAGGCCCAAGCTAAAAAACTACTCGGATTGAATGAAGTATAATTATCTAATCATCTAACCAAGATCATATTTAGTTAAATAATTAAAGGAATATAAATGACTATTGAGCAGGAAATACATGATTTAGTAGGAGCGGTTGATAATTTAACTACTGCTGTTAATTTTAAGAAAACACAACTAGATGCCGCTATAGATGCAGCACAAGTGGCAGCCAATGATGCAGCAGGAGTGTTGATGTAATTAGTGGAAGCGCAGCTTATCAAATTGGAAACCGATTTGCAACATAGTTAATATGTTTGAGGTAAAGTTAAGTGAAAGGGTATCAACATAAAAGAAACTATCTCCACCAATTAAGTATTGCTGCAGATCAATTAGCAAATGCCCTTCTAGCAGGACATGCAGATGAAACACTATCCGCAAGAGCATATAGGATGTCTTCATTAAAGAAGCGCTGGTCTATAGTGAAGAAATTGATTAACGGAATGTTCTTTTGGCAAGAGAATCATTGTAGATCTGCCTATAGAGCAGAACAACTCAAAAGACATTTGCTAGAACATTACCGATTATAAATATAGATATAAAAGAATAAACCTAGGACTGTTATGTTACGGTTTCCCTACAGCACATCGCTACGTGCTTAAGGGTGCAGTCAGAGACGCTGCAATAACCAAGTCTCAAATATTTGAGGAGAGGGTGTTAAAGTTTTGTAACACCAAAGGTAGTATCAGGAAGAGTGGATCTATCCAATATTTAACAAAAGGGAGGGGTAAACCCTAATGAAGAAAGTAATTATTACAACAGTTGATACACGCAAGTTTATCCAAGACGTTTTAGAGCTTGGAAAGCAGGGTGGCGTATTGACAGACGAGTGTAGAGCATATAAAGGTATTGTTTATATTGCTGAGGTTATGGTTCCAGAGAATGTAGTCGTGAACACTAGCGAGCGAGTTAAACTAGACCCTGACTACGTAGCAGCTAAGACTTTGGAACAAGAGAAACCAGAGGTAGTTGAAGAAGAGGTGTTAGACCTAAACAAGGTTTACACAGAAGAGGAGTTAGAAGCTCTTACGATTAAGCAGGTGAGGGATATCACTGGCGGTAAGGGTAGGAACAAGGCAGATATGATTAAAGCCTACCTAGAAGCTCAGGAGAACCCAGAGCTAGACGAATAGGTGATACTATGGAAGACGTAGTAATTGCACCAGCATCTGAATTTCAGGAACGATAAAATAGTGTCGCTTTATACAGTAATGTATATCGAAAACCACTCTAATTCAGGGGAACTCCCTAAGGGACAATCCTGAGCGAAGCCTTACAAAGGAACGTGCAACGATCAGTCGAGAGACGTAGGCTCAAGTGAGTCGAAACGGGTGGCAACCTCCAAGGGTTGAAGAGATGATCTAGACTGTGCAGTAATGTACAGCAGAGTCACCTTGGTGTGATTCGGGCAAGACTTAACGAATCTTGTTGAATATATAGACCTTACATCAGATGCGCAGATTATTTTAGTAGGTGGGGCCGCGGGGTGCTTACCCTACGAGACAGAGGTTCTCACTGAGAGTGGTTGGATACCCATAGGTGAGTGGAATGGGCAGCCTATAGGCTCTGTAGAATTGGATTTAGAAAACAAAGAACATGCAGTGTTGAGGTATGAAAACCCTAAGAGGTATATTAAGCTTCCTTGTGAAAGCATGAGGTACTTAGAGTCCTCTAGGTTCAGTATGACTTTATCTGATGAGCATAGAGTACCTTATTTTTATTCAGGGGAAAGGAATAATAGGGTCTTGGTTGATAGTTTTTCTAACATACTGGACAGACACGAAGCCTCTAAAAACAAAGGATTTTCAGGTAGATTCCACACGGCATTATCTGGAAAGGTTGGCGGGAAGGGAATACCTTTAAATGAGTGGGAGCTAAGGGTTCAGGTAGCAGCTATGGCTGACGGAAGCTTCTCCAAGGAGGGCGCTAATAACTACTGCTCTATTAAAGTATCTAAGGAAAGGAAGACCAAAAGATTAGAATACCTTTGCAGTATGGGGGGACTAAGTTTACGTAAACTACCCACATTCTACTCAGACAGGTACACTAACGGAAAGATTGATAACTATATAGTTCACCCCAAACTACGTCAAAAAAGGTTTGAAGGTATCTTCTGGGAAGCTACATATGAGCAATTGCAGATTATTGTAGACGAGGTATCCTACTGGGATAGTAACGTAGTGGATGGTCAGAAGTCGGGAAGTACAGTAAGATACTGTAGCAAATACAGGTCTGATGCGGACTTCATACAGTATGCGTCAACTGTTTGTGGTAGGACAGCCACCATAGTAAAGGATACGAGAGAGGGTAAAGAGTCATATACAGTAAACATAAATAGGGTTAAGTCTAGGAGCTTTGCAAATAAAGACGGAAAGTGCCCTATAAAAACTGTAAAAACCTCTGACGGGTATAAATATTGCTTTGAGACCAGTACAGGGTTTTTCCTTGTAAGGGAAAGAGGGAGGATTTATGTCACAGGAAACTCTTCAAAGTCATACGTAGGTCTTATGCGACATCTTAGGTGGGCAGAAGACCCAAACTACAGAGCTTACTGTATACGTAAAAACTCTAGTGCTATCATGGCATCTGGAGGACTGTTCTGGGAGGCTGTTGCACTATATAGGCAGTATGACCCAGATATCCAAGTAAAGCTTAAAGACCAAAAGATTGTATTCTCTAGTGGTGCTGAGATTAGTTTCTCCCACTATGAGAATGATGCAGCAGCTAAAAAGTATCAGGGTATACAGATTTCTAATATATTCTATGATGAGGTTACCCATGCTGACAATGAAGAACAAATCTGGTGGCTTTGGTCTCGTCTAAGGAGTAATTCTAAAAACATACATTCTATATGGATGTCATGTAACCCAGACAATGCAAGCTGGGTATTGAAGTATGCTGAATGGTATCTTTATCCAGAGGGTCATGAACATGCAGGTAGACCTGACCCAGAGAAGAATGGTAAAATTAGGTACTTACTACGTATTGGTGGAGAACTGTTCTGGTCTGAATCAGCAGAGTACCTCATCAAAACATACGGAAATCCGGATCTTCCAGATGACCACGAAGACCAAGTGAAGCCAATTAGCTTTATGGGGTTGTTTGGTAC
>CANRHE010000205.1 GCA_947630335.1 uncultured Sphingobacterium sp. | reverse complement strand
TTTCCACAATTTCTTTATGCTGCTTCCGATAATCTTAATGGTTATGTAGATTATCAAGGAAATTCTGTAGCTGCAGATCCTCTTCAAATTGCAGCTAGTGGTACTTTGTTGCGCTATGAATATAAAATTGGTTTGTATGATTCATACGATAACACGGATCAGCGTAAAAATAGTATCTTTTTTAATTTAAATAAGGGAAATACGCGTGCCGTAGTATTACGTAAGTATATGGGGACTTTTGTAAATGGTGTACGTAATTATGCAGATGATTATCCTGTTTACAGATTATCGGAAGCATATTTATTCTTAGCAGAGATTAAAAATAAATTGGGCGAAGATCCAACCGCTGAAATTATGGCCGTTCGAAATCGTGCTTATAATGGACAGGCTCCTCAATTTGTGAACAAATCTTTCGCAGAGAACGAGTTAGAAATTTTCTACGAACGCTCTAAAGAGTTTGTGGCTGAAGGTAAGCGTTGGTATGATCTAAGACGTATGCAAGATGCTGCGGGCAATCCCCTCGTATTCAGTACTAACTTACCTTTAGTAGGTGTGTTGCAAAATGTTAAAGGTCAAGAGCATAAAATTTTATGGCCTATTGATTTAGGTACGTTAACTGCGGATCCGACACTCACAGGACAACAAAATCCAGGTTACTCAGGTACGTAATTTTGTTACAATTAAATATGTCATACATTTTATTATGTATGACATATTTAGTATTATTGTTTATTATTTAAGATTACATTTACTATGTCTCAACAAAATATCACGGGATTAATTTCTGCTCCCTTTACTCCTTTCGATGAAGAAGGAAATATAAATTTATCGGCTATTCCATCTTATTACCAATTGTTAAAAGCTAATAAAATCACAGGTGCTTTTATCTGTGGTTCTACTGGTGAGGGGGTATCTTTAACTTTTCAAGAGAAAGTTGCTGTTCTACAAGCATGGGCGACTTTGACAAAAGAAGATAAAGATTTTTCTTTGATGATGTTTTTAGGCGGTACTAACATTAAAGAGTGTAAAGAACTAGCGCAAATTGCTGAACAAGCGGGTGCAGACGCTATCTCTTTTACATCTCCTTATTACTTCAAGCCAGTTAATGCAAAACAATTGGCTAAATGTTGTCAAGAAGTAGCTTCAGCTGCTCCTAATACCGATTTCTATTATTACCACATCCCTGTATTGACGGGTGGTAACTATGCGATGATTGATCTTCTACAAGAAGTCGATGAATTAGTGCCTACTTTTAAAGGTATTAAATATACGCATGAGGATTTTATGGATTTCTTATCGTGTATGAACTTTAAAGGAGGTAAATACAACATGCTGTGGGGTAGAGACGAAAATATGTTGTCTGCTTTGGCTTTGGGTTGTCGTGGTGCTGTAGGTAGTACATACAATTATGCTGCTCCTTTGTATCATGACTTGATTGCTGCTTTTGATGCTGGTGATTTGCCAAAAGCAAATGCTTTACAACAAAAAGCAATTGACATGATTCGTTTGCTTGGTAAATATGGTGGTATCGCTACAGGTAAAGCGTATATGAAATTGGTAGACATCGATTGTGGTTCATTCAGATTGCCTGTTGCGAATATGTCTGCAGAAGCATTTGAATCTTTCCAAAAAGATGTTGCATCTTTAGATTTCAATAGTTTCAAATCTGTTATTTAATGATCAAGTACAACTTTCTTTTATTAGTTTTTTTATTTTCAAGCTGTCAGATGAACAAGACAAGATTAGCAATGGATTGGGAGGTAGCTGCTACCTTGCCGACAGATACAAACAATAACAAACATATTGGCCTAGCAGGTCCTATTGTTGGGGTGATCGATAATGAGTTGATTGTCGCTGGCGGTGCTAACTTTCCAAATGGGATGCCGTGGGATGGTGGTAAAAAAACATATCAAAAAGAGGTTTACTTTTATGACATGGAAGCTGATGGTAAAATTAACTATTCAAAATCACTCATTTTTGAAGATAGTTTAGCCTATGCTGCTAATGTTAGTTACAAAAATAAAATTTATTCTGCAGGTGGCGAACGTAATGGTGTAGCTACCTCAGATGTTTTTTCATATTATTTGGTAGGAGATAAGTTGGAGCGTACTGCTCTAACTAGTCTTCCTATGGCCTTGACTAATGGCGCATTAACCGTTGTGGATGATAAGCTATATTTTGTAGGCGGCGAAAATGCAGATTTAGTTTCTGATAAAGTATTTGTGTATGACTTGGCCAATCAACAAAAAGGATGGGAACAGTTCGCGGTATTGCCTAATCCTATTTCTCATAGTGTCGTGGTGTATGATGACAAAGGGAATATTTTAATTATTGGAGGTCGTAAAAGAAATGAGAATTCTTTTAGCGATATTTATCGTACGGTCTACAATTTAGCGACATCCATCAAAACACTTAGTACATTAGCCGAATTACCGGAACCACTTGCAGCAGGAACTGGTGTCTACTACGATGGAAATGTGCTCGTTTTTGGAGGAGATAATGGTTCTACTTTTAACGAGGTAGAGCGTTTGATTGCTGCAATCAATTTGTCTGATGATCACGTAGAAAAAGAGGAATTGATTAATAAAAAGAATACAATGCAAAGATCACATCCAGGCTTCCCAAAAAAAGTTTGGAGTATGAATCTTAATGATAATATATGGGCGCCTACAACTGACATGGTAGGGGATAGTCCTGTTACGACTACGGCTGTTTTGCACGGAAATATAGTAGTTATTCCAAGCGGAGAGATTAAAGCCGGGGTACGTACTAATCAAATATTAATTGGAAAATTTAACTAATTTATGAAAAACAGCAAATACTATCCCTGGATTGTAGTAGGCTTATTGTGGTTTGTTGCATTATTAAACTATATGGATAGACAGATATTGTCTACCATGCGTTCGGCTATCGCAATTGATATTCATGATCTAGAAAGTGCAGCAGTCTTTGGGAACTTAATGGCTGTATTTTTATGGATATATGGCTTCATGAGTCCAGTGGCTGGAATTTTGGCTGATAAATTTAGCCGTAAGAATCTAATTGTAGGTAGTTTGTTTGTGTGGTCAGCTGTTACCTTTGCGATGGGACATGCTTCGAATTATGAGCAGCTTTATGTATTGAGGGCTATTATGGGTGTTAGCGAAGCTCTGTATATTCCTGCAGCGCTCTCTTTAATTGCAGATTATCATTCGGACAAAACACGCTCTTTGGCTATTGGTATTCATATGACGGGATTATATTTTGGACAAGCATTGGGAGGATTTGGTGCTGCCGTAGCATCCAATTTCTCTTGGCA
>CANRHE010000204.1 GCA_947630335.1 uncultured Sphingobacterium sp. | reverse complement strand
ATACGTTGCATCTACAAACAAATTGATCCGTTTTGAAATGGCCACTATTGGTTTCAAACCTACTTGTAAATTTAACATATTATTAGACACTTTGTCATGTTTAGCTTTAGCAAGAGAGCCTCCAACACCACCATGAAGTTGTAACTCAAATTTTCTAGCACTCAAATAAGAATCAAAGCGATAAATCGCTTTTAAAACATTAAAAGTTGCCTCAGCCATAAATTTATTATAATGAACTCCCAGATTTTTATTGTTTTTATTCTCAAAATCTTGATAGGCATAAGTTAGTCGTACTCCCCACAAATCATCGATTTGATAATTTACACCTGCTTGGAAATTAACAAAACTATTGTAATCTGATGCAGTGATATTTTTTGTTGGACTTAAAGGTATAGCATAGCCATAGCTTACTTCTAAAGCAGTTTTGTTCCAAAACCTATCTTGCCCTTGCATTTGTGTAGCAAATAAGACAATAGTAAATACTGAAATAATTAGATTCTTCATTTTTTGATATTTTTAAAATGTTTTTAATTATTTAAACGGCATACGAAACACCTTTTTCTTCTCTTTTTCTTCATAACCGTATCCATAACCGTATCCATAACCAAAGCCTCTATCGTAATCTAAATCATTAATAACAAGTGCAATATTCTTCAATTTCTTGTTCAAATAAGCATCTTGTAATAAAGTAGTCATACGTTTATCTAGATAATTTGATCGTGCTATAAAAATAGTAGCATCTGCAGCATCTGCAATAATTTGAGTATCGCTAACCATACCAATTGGTGCAGTATCAACAATTATAAAGTCGTACTCTTTTTTTAACTCCTCAATTATAGAATTATATTTTGGCTCCATTAAAAGTTCAGCTGGATTTGGAGGTACTGTCCCAGAAGACAACACATCAAACAACAAGCCGCTAGGTTTTCTAAGCACAACATCTTGTAAACACAATTTAGGTTCGGCTAATAGATCACTTAACCCCTTAGTATATTGATGATCAATATTTAGAGCTTGTAATAATCTAGGCTTGCGTATATCTCCTCCAATAACTATAACCTTCTTCTTAGCTAAAGCTAATAATTGGGTAAGGTTGACAGAGAAAAAAGTTTTTCCCTCCCCTGCTATACTAGAGGTAATATAGATAACTTTACAATCATCGTTTTTAGGTAAAATAAAATTTAGATTGGTGCGTATTATACGCATAGCCTCTGCTAAATTAGAACGGTCATGTCCTTGAATCATCTTATTCTTAGATCTTGGCACATCTCCTAAAAAAGCTCCATTAAACACCTTTTGAAAATCACTGCGATCTTTGATCTTATTATTTAATAAACTGCTAATTTGAATAGCACCAAAAGGAATAACTATTCCTAACATAAAAGCTCCTAAATAAATAATATTTTTCTTTGGTGAAACTGGTATTGGCTTAGGATAAGCATCGTCGACAATAATAACATTGTCAATAGAAGCTGCTGATCTAATTTCAGCTTCTTCCCTCTTTTCTAATAAAAACAGATAAATTGATTCAACAATTTGTTGTTGACGTGCAATATCTCTAAATCCACGCTCTTTCTCGGGTAGATTACTTAAACTAGAATTCAAATTATTCTTCTTCTCTTGCACAATATCTAATGCACTTTGAATATTATTTTGATATAGTAATAAACTACTTAGGATACTGGTTCGGCTATCATTTATATTGTTTTGTAATGCTTCCATTACAGGGTTCTCTATTCGCATAGACTTGCTATAATCTTGTCTTTCTAATACTAATAGATTGAAATTATTAATAGCATTACTCAAAGCGGCGTCTTGAATCCCAATATTAGATGGTAACAAATTGTTTTTATTATTTGCCAATGTACTAGTCAGGTGTTGTGCAATTTGTAATTGTGCAGTATAATCAATAATTTGACTATCTATACCTATAGCATCATTTAAATAAATACCAACTTCTGCTTCAGTATTATTTATACTATTAGCAACTTTATAGTTTTGTAAATTTTTATCAACCTGTTCTAAATCAATATTTATCAGCTCTAATCGATCATTAATAAACTTAGCTGTGGCTTTTGCAAGTTTGCTGCCATTTTCAATATTTTCATAATTATAGTTTTTGATAATACTATTTATAATTAAAACACCTCGTTGCTTAATATTATCAATACATATAAAATTGACTATCATAGAGTTCTTATCACTATCGGGACCAATAGACAAAGAACTTTGAAAATTATGGACAGCTGCCATTATTGGATTTAATTTAATCAATACTGTCTGTCCTGTCTTGGCTTCTTTATTAGGCAATAATAAAACTTCTCCCAGTTCTGTCTCTAAAACTTCATTTAATGAGTAGTTACCTGGTGTAATAAAAGAACTTTCAGAAATTTGAACTTGATTATCCTCTAGCACTTCCAATTTTAAGTTCCCTTCAAAATCTTTAGAGGTATATACGCTGTCCTGCAAAAACCTAATTGCCACAGGGGAACTCTCAGCTAACGTCTCTTGATTTATTACCTTTCCTTGAATAAAATAGTTTACATTGAGTCTATTGGCTACCACAGTTTTATACATTAGGCGACGAGACTGCATTATTTTTATTTGATCACCTACCACCGCATTTGAACCACCACCAATAAAACTTGAGGCGGCATCAGATAAAGCGGCTAATTCTGGAGAGCTTGAGCCTTTTTCGTTCAATAAGATTTGTGCAGTAACTGCATAAGACTTAGTGGTATATCTTAAATACACAAAAGCTATACTGAAAGCTAAGGCTATGGCCAAAACAAACCATTTCCAATAGTAGGCATATTTCTCAACTATCTGTCTAATAGATGGTTCATTATCATGATGGGAATTGACAAAATCAGTAGTCATATTTGAAGATTCTCTTTGCATATTTGTTATTTTGATAATACAGCGATTACAGAAATGATTATACCTGCCACCGAAACGAACAAACTATAATTGACTACTGATGTTTGAATTCTAGCCTTATTTGGCTCAACATATATAACATCATTTTGCGCCAAATAATATACAGGTGAATCCAAAGCTGTTCTAGAAGTTAAATCTAGTGTGTATATATTCTTTTTTCCATCTGCTTCACGAATAACCATTACATTTTCACGTTTTCCCTGTATAGACAAGTCTCCTGCAAGGGCCAAGGCTTCTAACACAGTAATACGTTCATTAGGAAGTGTAAATACCCCAGGTTTATTCACTTCTCCGATTACACTTACTTTAAAATTAACAAAAGTGATATTTACTCCTGGATTAACAATATAAGGATCAAGCTT
>CANRHE010000203.1 GCA_947630335.1 uncultured Sphingobacterium sp. | reverse complement strand
TTAGGGAAACGCAATCTTATATACAGCTTAAATGGATAGCAATAAAAAATATTGGAAGGGTTTAGAAGAGTTAAATCAGACTCCTGCTTTCGTTGAGAATAGCAAGTCGGAGTTTGCTGAACCTATTCCTGTAGAAGATGTATTGAATGAAGCAGGCTTGAGTACAAGAACTCCTCGTCGTGATTTCTTGAAAGCTTTAGGTTTTGGTCTAGGTGCTGTTACATTGGCAGCTTGTAATCGTGCTCCGGTTCACAAGGCTGTTCCTTATGTAATTAAACCAGAGGAGGTAACTCCAGGTATTCCTAACTTTTATGCTTCATCATTCAAAGGGCAAAGTATTTTGGTTAGAACTCGTGAGGGACGTCCTATTTCGGTAGAGGCAAACCCAAGCGCAGTTGGTTTAAATCAAGGTATCGATGCAGTAGCGGTTACATCAGTGTTGGATTTGTACGATATGTCAAAAGTGCAAAATCCACAGTTGGGAGGAAAAGATGTACAATGGTCTAAACTGGATAGCGCTGTAATCGCGGCATTATCTAAGGCGTCAGCTGAAGGTAAGCAGATTACTATTGTGTCATCAACAGTCAACTCTCCATCAACATTGGCTTCAATTGCTAAATTTGCAGCTAAATACCCAACAGCGAAGCATGTACAAGTAGATGCTATATCGTATAGTGGTATTATTGAAGCGAATCGTAATTCATTTGAAAAGGCGGTGATACCGTCGTACCATTTTGATAACGCTCAAGTGGTAGTTTCTGTAGCAGCAGACTTTTTAGGAGCTTGGTTGTCAGGAGATGAGCATACACAAGATTATACTAAAAACCGTGACTACAAATCATTGAAGAATGGTAAAATGTCACGTCATATTCAATTTGAATCAGGTCTATCATTGACAGGTTCAAATGCTGACGTTCGTATCGCTATTAAACCTTCAGAAGAAGGAGCGGTATTAATTTCATTATACAATGCTATTACTGGCGAATCTTTAGCTGGCGGTACGACTAATGCAAAAGCTAAAACAGCAATTGCGTTGGTCGCAAAAGAATTAGTAGCTTCTAAAGGAAGTTCAGTTGTAGTAGCTGGTTCTAATGATGTCTATGTACAGTCATTAGTTAATGCTATTAATAGTAAACTAGGTGCGTATGGATCTATTATTGATTTAGATAATTACTCTAAACAATATCAAGGTTCGGATGCTGCTTTCCAAGAGTTTTTGACTGCTGCTAAAGCTGGTCAAGTAGGTGTTGCGTTGTTCTATAACAGTAACCCAGCATATGATTACTTTAAAGCAGAAGATGCTAAGGCTGCTATCGCTAAAATTGATTTCACATTATCTTTATCAGATCGCGCTGACGAAACAGCTATTTTGACGAAAGGTATTGCTCCAGTTCCTACTTATTTGGAAGCATGGGGTGATGACTCTTCAAAAGAAGGTTTGTTTACTATTGTTCAGCCTACTATTAATCCAGTTTTCAATACAAGACAAGCGGAAGAAAGTTTCTTGGTATGGTCAGGAGACAATACTACAAAAGCTTACGACTTTGTAAAGCAAAACTGGGAGTCTTCTATTTTGGCTGGTACAGGCAAAACTTGGGTAGATGTACTTCAAAATGGTTATGTTTATAAAGGTACTAATACAGGATCTTCATATACTGCCAATGTAGATGTGAATGCGGTTGCTAATGCTATTGCTAACGATAGTAAAAAAGTAGCAGGTGATGTAGAATTAAAAGTATATGAATCTACAGTTATGCGTGACGGTCGTTTTGCAAATAACGCTTATTTGCAAGAGCTTCCTGATCCAGTAACTAAGGTTACTTGGGATAACTATGCTGCTATTAACCCTATTTTTGCTGAGCAGTTAGGTATTGAAGAGCATGGTAAGATTAAAGTTGAAGCTAATGGTTACGCTTTAGAATTACCAGTTGTGTTGCAGCCAGGTCAAACTATGGGTACTGTTTCCGTAGCATTAGGTTATGGACGTACTAACGTAGGTAAGGCTGGTGATAATGTAGGTCAAAATGCTTACCCATTCTTAACATTAGTGAATGGTACTATGCAGACTGTTTCTAAAGCTTCAGTTTCTAAAGCTTCTGGTACATACGAGCTAGCACAGACTCAAACGCACAATACTATTGAAGGACGTAATATCATCCGTGAGACAACGTTTGCTAAATATTTAAAAGATCCAAACTCTGAATCTGGTCGTTTTGCTGATTCACACAAAACTTATGATTTGTGGAATAAATATGATCAACCAGGTCACAAATGGGTTATGGCTATCGACTTAAATGCTTGTACAGGTTGTGGTTCATGTGTTGTGGCATGTAGTGTAGAGAATAACGTTCCTGTTGTTGGACGTGATGAGGTTCGTCGTCGTCGTGAGATGCACTGGTTACGTATTGACCGTTACTATACTATTATAGAGGATGGTAAAGATTACACTAAAGAGAGAGAGATTAAACATCTTCAAGACTTTGAAAATGTAACAGTTGTAAACCAACCGATGTTATGTCAGCACTGTGACCATGCTCCTTGTGAGACTGTATGTCCAGTATTGGCTACTGTTCACTCTTCGGAAGGTCTTAACCAAATGGCTTATAACCGTTGTTTTGGTACACGTTACTGTGCTAACAACTGTCCATATAAAGTACGTAGATTCAACTGGTTTAACTATTGGAACGATTCACGTTTCGATAACTATTTGAACAATGAGTTTACACATTTATTGTTAAATCCAGATGTTACTTCTCGTTCACGTGGGGTAATGGAGAAATGTTCAATGTGTATTCAACGTATTCAAGCTGGTAAGCTTAAAGCGAAAATTGAAAACCGTCAGTTAAGAGATGGTGACATTAAAATGGCATGTCAAGCTGCTTGTTCTGCTAATGCTATTATTTTCGGTGACGTTAATGATCCAGAATCAGAAGTGTCAAAAGCAATCCGCAATGAGCGTGTTTACTATGTGTTAGAAGAGATCAACGTTCAGCCGAACATTGGTTACATGACTAAGGTTAGAAACACATTTGAAGCATAATTTTATTCTAGTATCTGAAATAAAACTACTATGTCATCGCATAACGAATCAATATTAAGAGAACCATTAATGACCGGTAAGGACATCACGTATGCAAAAATTACGGATGATATCTTATTACCGGTTGAAAATAAACCTAACAAAGCTTGGTGGATAGGATTTATCGTAGCCGTGTGTGGAGCTATGTTATGGGTGGTGAGTGTTGGATACACGTTTTGGACGGGTATCGGCGCTTGGGGACTAAATAAAACTGTAGGTTGGGCATGGGATATCACCGACTTCGT
>CANRHE010000202.1 GCA_947630335.1 uncultured Sphingobacterium sp. | reverse complement strand
GCTTTTTGATTTTTTGTTAATCTAGCCACTTTCTTAAACTGATTTCGTTAATTAATTTTTCCAAGGAGCGTCACCTGCAACAGTGATACCCATACTACGCGCTGTTCCAGCGACCATTTTCATTGCCGATTCTACAGTAAATGCATTTAAATCAGGCATTTTATCTTTAGCGATCGTCTCCACTTGATCCCAAGTAACGGAAGCAACTTTCTTACGGTTAGGTTCGCCAGATCCACTTTTTAATTTTGTAGCTTCTTTTAACTGAACAGCTACTGGTGGAGTCTTAATGATAAAATCGAATGATTTATCAGCATAAACAGTAATAACAACGGGCAATACTTGTCCTGGTTTGTCTTGCGTACGAGCATTGAACTGTTTACAGAAATCCATAATATTCACACCCTTAGCACCTAAAGCAGGTCCTACTGGAGGTGATGGATTTGCTGCACCGCCCTTAACTTGTAATTTTACTAACGCACTGACTTCTTTTGCCATTTTGCTTGTTTTTTTAATGTGTTAAATGTTTGTTAGTAAGTTGGAAGCAATACTGTAACATTTACTCATTCAGCTAGAAAAAAATAAATTTACCTAACTAAATGAGGTGCAAAGATAATGATTAATTATGAATAACAAAATATTTGAACATTTTTTATTAAAAAAAGCCCTTCAAAAGATGAAGAGCTTTTTTTAATATTCATAATTACATTATTCTTTTTCTACTTGCATATAGTTTAACTCTAATGGAGTTTTACGTCCAAAGACCTTAACCATAACTGTAAGTTTCTTTTTATCTTCTAGAACTTCTTCGATCTCACCTGTAAAGCCATTAAAAGGACCGTCAGTAACTTTAACTGACTCACCCACAAAATAAGCTACATTGATAGACTCACCTTGCTCAGCCATCTCATCAACCTTACCAAGTATACGATTTACTTCTGCCTGACGCAATGGAATAGCAACGCCCGCTTTATCACCCAAGAATCCAATAACACTATTTAAATTCTTTATAATATGCTCAATCTCCCCATCCAAAGCAGCTTCCATCAACACGTATCCAGGGTAGTAATTTCTTTCTTTGGCTACTTTCTTACCATCTCTCATTTGGTAATACTTTTCCATAGGTATTAAAACCTGAGGTATCAAATGCTGAATCCCTAAACGGTTAACTTCAGACTCAATATATTGCTTTACTTTTTTCTCCTTACCACTCACAGCACGCACCACGTACCACTTCAACGCTTGTTCAGCCATACCCTATTAAAATTGAAAGATTTACTTAGTACCGTACAACAACTCCAAAACATTACTAGAAGCCTTATCCATCCCAAGAATTAACAAAGCTATTATAACCGAAGCTATCAACACAACCACAGCGTGATTTTGCAACTGAGACCATGTAGGCCAAGTCACTTTTTGAGTAACCTCTTCATAAGACTCTTTGAAAAAACCTAATATGTTAGCCATCTGTATGATTATTTAAGTTATTAGCACGGGCACCAGGACTCGAACCCAGACCAAAGGTTTTGGAGACCTTCGTTCTACCTTTAAACTATGCCCGTGTATTTAATTTGATGATGCAAATATAGTGTTTAAAACCAATTGAAACAAATATTTTTACCTTTTTTTTATTTATTTTTAAGATAAATAGTGGTGAAAAAATAAGCTAATCAGCATCAGCCGATTAGCTTATTTTTATATGCTTTAATCTAAATTAAGATTAGATAATTTCAGTTACCTGACCAGCACCTACTGTACGACCACCTTCACGGATAGCGAAACGTAGACCTTTTTCCATAGCGATTGGGTTAATCAATTTCACAGAAATTGTAACGTTATCACCTGGCATAACCATTTCTGTTCCTTCTGGTAAAGAGATTTCTCCTGTTACGTCAGTAGTACGGAAATAGAATTGAGGACGGTATTTGTTAAAGAATGGAGTGTGACGTCCACCTTCTGCTTTTGATAAAACGTAAACCTCAGCTTTAAAGTGATCGTGAGGAGTTACTGAACCTGGTTTACAGATAACCATACCACGTTTGATATCAGTTTTCTCAATACCACGTAATAATAAACCTACGTTATCACCAGCTTCACCATAATCTAATATTTTACGGAACATCTCAACACCTGTAACTGTAGATTTCAAGTTTTCAGCGCCCATACCTAAGATCTCAACTGGATCACCAGAGTTGATTACACCTCTTTCAATACGACCTGTAGCTACTGTACCACGACCTGTGATCGAGAATACATCCTCAACTGGCATTAAGAAAGGAAGATCAGTCAAACGAGGAGGAATTGGAATGTAGTTATCAACAGCATCCATTAATTCCATGATTTTATCTACCCATTCTTCTTCACCGTTCAATGCACCTAAAGCTGAACCTTTAACAACTGGGATATCATCACCTGGGAATTCATAGAATGATAATAATTCACGAACTTCCATCTCAACTAAGTCTAACAACTCAGGGTCATCAACTAAGTCAGTTTTGTTCATAAATACTACTAACGCAGGAACACCTACTTGACGAGCTAATAAGATGTGCTCACGAGTTTGAGGCATAGGACCATCAGTTGCAGCTACTACGATAATAGCACCGTCCATTTGAGCAGCACCAGTAACCATATTTTTAACGTAGTCAGCGTGACCTGGACAGTCAACGTGCGCATAGTGACGGTTAGCTGTTTGGTATTCTACGTGAGAAGTGTTAATTGTGATACCACGTTCTTTTTCTTCTGGAGCAGAGTCAATTGAATCAAATGAACGCGCTTCTGAAAAACCTTTGTCAGCTAATACTTTAGAGATTGCTGCAGTTGTAGTTGTTTTACCGTGGTCAACGTGACCGATAGTACCAATGTTTAAGTGTGGCTTACTACGGTCAAATTTCTCTTTTGCCATGTTTATGCGAATTAGTAATTATTAAATATTTCTTTATTAAACTTTTTACAAATATAAGAAACTTAATTTATCGAGCCAAAGATGGGATTTGAACCCACGACCTCTTCCTTACCAAGGAAGTGCTCTACCCCTGAGCTACTTCGGCTTTAATAAAAAAGCTTATTTACAGACTAATGCCCCCACCTAACAAAATAACTTATGAAAGATAGAGACTAAATAATCTTGAAATTTTTATGAGCGGAAGACGAGGTTCGAACTCGCGACCTATAGCTTGGAAGGCTATCGCTCTACCAACTGAGCTACTTCCGCTTTTTTTGATTTAAAAAATCAAAAAGATTTAGTGTGGAGGGAGAAGGATTCGAACCTTCGAAGCCGAAGCAACGGATTTACAGTCCGTCCCATTTGACCGCTCTGGAACCCCTCCATACCTACAACATAAAGTTGTATTTGAGCCTCCTATCGGAATCGAACCAATGACCTACTGATTACAAGTCAGTTGCTCTACCAGCTGAGCTAAGGAGGC
>CANRHE010000201.1 GCA_947630335.1 uncultured Sphingobacterium sp. | reverse complement strand
TTCCTCCTTAGCTCAGCTGGTTAGAGCATCTGACTGTTAATCAGAGGGTCCTTGGTTCGAGCCCAAGAGGAGGAGCATAAAAAATCCGGTGTCGTAGGATTTTGTAACAGTAGTCAATGACTATTATTTAATGATTTAACCAGAAATGTTCAACATTTCAAAATTCCTCCTTAGCTCAGCTGGTTAGAGCATCTGACTGTTAATCAGAGGGTCCTTGGTTCGAGCCCAAGAGGAGGAGCAATATAAAGCTTTCAATATCTATTGAAGGCTTTTTTTGTTTTTAGACACTGTGTGTTGATGATTTTACATTACGTTATTTAGCAAGTCGATCTGTGCAGTATGCATGGTTTACTTGCTATTGTTTTTTGGTGGTGATTCCTTCATAATATGTTAGGACCATAGGCTGATATAATGAGGACTTTGTAGGGACTTTGTTCGGACATTATACGGATCTATCCGAGTGAAGTCCGAACAAAGTCCGAATGAAGTCCGAATGAAGTCCGAATGAAATAGGAATCTAATCTGTCTATAGGTGCAAGAAGGTCTAAATAAGTTAGGGGGTATTAAAAAAAGATTTTCTTTTTTTAATACCCCCTAACGTTAATGATTTAGAGTATAATGTTGCTCCGATTTATTTTACCATTTCCAGGCAAGTATCCGTGTTGTTTTTTGTCCATGTTTCATCTCTATGATTTCTATTTTAGAAGCTTTGTGATATTCTAAAACTGAAATTAAAGGTTTTAAGGAGTCTTTACTTGAGACTAAGCTCGTTATCCAGTTGAGTTGATCTTTGAATTCTTTACTTTCATAGATTAATTTTGTTATAAAAGCTTTTTCACCTCCTGGATACCACAGTTCATTTGCATGGCCTGCAAAATTTTGAACAGTTGGAGTTTCTTTATTCTTACTTAAGTTTTGGAATTTTTTAGTACTACTTTTCCAGTTATCTTCGCGCGATTTGAAAAAAGGAGGGTTACAGATGATAGCATCAAATTTATCATTTTTGTAGATTACACCTTTTAAGATATTTTCGCTGTCCTCTTGATATCTTAATTGAATTTTTTTCTTGAGCCATACATTTTTATTAATATTCATTTCGGCATGATGAATAGATTCGCGATCTATTTCGGTTCCGATGAAATCCCATTCATATTCTTGTGCTCCTAGCATGGGATATATCAGACTAGCTCCTGTGCCAATGTCTAATATTTTGACCTTACTTCCTTTTTTGGGATTTAGTTTATCCTCGCTGATCAGGTCAGCAATATGATGTATATAGTCTACTCGTCCTGGTATAGCTGGACATAAACTGTTTTTGTTGAGTTCCCAATGTTTGATCTTGTAATCTGAAAATAACAATGCTTTATTCAGCTCAAATACAGCTTCTGGCTCTGCAAAATTTATAGATTCTTTTTTGAAATCATTGATAAATACATGGCTTTTAAGTTTGGGATTACTTTTTTGGAGCTTTTTGAGATCGTATCCTTCTCTATGTTTGTTGCGTATATGTAATGAATTGTTTGTTTGCTTATTTATACTCATTGTAATTATTAATTTGAACAAAGGTACATTTAATCCACTTATGCTTTAATAAAGAATCGTATTGATGGACGATATTTTATTTAGTGCTAAATATTGAGTATCTTTGTAGTTGAAGTTAAATTAGTGTAATTAATGTAGTAACAGTGTAATTGTACATACTGTTTTTAATTGTGCTAAATCTTTTAATAAAAAATAAAGTCATATTTGTAAATGATAAACATTACTCTTCCTGACGGTTCAGTGCGTCAGTATGAAAAAGGAACAACTGCGATGCAAGTTGCCCTTTCTATTTCAGAAGGATTAGCTCGGAATGTATTAGCTGCAGAAGTGAACGGTGAAGTATGGGATGCTTCTCGTGCTATCGAAGTTGATTCAACTGTTAAACTTTTGACTTGGAATGATGATAAAGGTAAATCAACCTTTTGGCACTCATCAGCTCACTTATTGGCTGAGGCATTGGAAGCATTGTATCCTGGAATTAAATTTGGTATAGGACCTTCTATTGAAACTGGATTCTATTACGATGTAGATTTTGGTGATGTTGAGTTTTCTTCTGACGACTTCAAGAAAATTGAAGATAAAATGTTAGAATTAGCTAAGCAGAAAGAAGTATTTGAGCGTTCGGCGGTATCAAAGGCTGATGCTTTGGCTTACTTTGAAGATAAAGGGGATGAATATAAACTAGATCTTATCAAAGATTTAGAAGACGGTAAAATTACGTTCTATAAACAAGGAGAGTTTACTGACTTATGTCGTGGCCCTCATATTCCGCACACGGGTTTTATTAAAGCGATTAAGTTGACGAACGTTGCTGGCGCTTATTGGAGAGGTGATGAGAGTCGTAAGCAATTGACTCGTATTTATGGGGTTGCTTTTCCGAAGGCTTCTGAGTTGACAGAATATTTAAAATTCATTGAAGAAGCTAAGAAGCGTGACCATCGTAAACTAGGTAAAGAATTAGAGTTGTTTGCTTTTTCTGAAAAAGTGGGAGCTGGATTACCTTTATGGTTACCTAAGGGTACTGCTTTACGTCAAAAGTTACAAGACTTTTTACAACGTGCACAGTTAAAAGCGGGTTATGAACCTGTAATCACGCCGCATATTGGTAATAAGCAATTGTACATTACTTCTGGTCACTATGAGAAGTATGGCGCAGATGCCTTTCAGCCTATTCATACTCCAGTGGAAGGAGAGGAGTTTTTCTTAAAACCTATGAACTGTCCTCATCACTGTGAGATTTATAAAACTAAGCCTCGCTCGTATAAGGATTTACCAGTTCGTTTTGCAGAATTTGGTACTGTATATCGTTATGAGCAATCTGGTGAGTTGCATGGATTGACTCGAGTACGTGGGTTCACTCAAGATGATGCGCACTTATTCTGTCGTCCTGATCAGGTGAAGGATGAGTTCAAAAAAGTAATTGATCTTGTATTGTATGTTTTTGGAGCATTAGGTTTTGAAGATTATACAGCTCAAGTATCATTAAGAGATCCTGAAAATCGTTCGAAATATATTGGTTCGGATGAAAATTGGGAGCTTGCCGAAACTGCTATTATCGAAGCGGCTGCAGAAAAAGGACTTACTACGGTTGTCGAATATGGTGAGGCAGCTTTCTATGGTCCTAAGTTAGATTTCATGGTGAAAGATGCTTTGGGACGTAAATGGCAGTTAGGTACTATACAAGTAGATTATAATTTGCCTGAGCGATTTGAATTAGAATATACGGGTTCTGATAACCAAAAGCACAGGCCAGTGATGATTCACCGTGCGCCATTCGGTTCTTTGGAAAGATTTGTGGCGGTATTGATTGAACATTGTGGAGGACAATTTCCGTTGTGGCTTGCTCCTGAGCAATTTATAATTTTACCAGTCTCAGAAAAATACGAAGAATATGCACAAAATCTTTTGGAATCGCTAAATAATTCCGATATTCGCGGTCTGATTGA
>CANRHE010000200.1 GCA_947630335.1 uncultured Sphingobacterium sp. | reverse complement strand
ATCGTATTAATATTGTAGCTTTGTATTCCTCAAAAGGTCAGGTATTGCACAAGTTGACCTCTAAAAGAGGAGGAGTTTTAAGATATGAGTACCAAAGACGACGAATTACTGAAAGAGTTAGAGCAAGAGGAATATAAATACGGTTTTACAACTGATATTGAAATGGATATTGCTCCTAAAGGATTGAATGAAGATACAATTCGCCTAATATCCTCTAAGAAAAATGAGCCAGAATGGTTGTTAGAATGGAGATTAAAAGCATTCCGTCACTTCCTTTCTATGGATAAGCCGATGTGGCAAAACTTTGATTATCCTGAAGTGGATTTTCAAGAGCTATCTTATTATGCTGCTCCAAAGCCTAAAAAACAATTGGAAAGTATGGATGAAGTAGATCCTGAGTTGCTAGCTACATTTGCTAAATTAGGTATTCCTTTGGATGAACAAAAAATTCTAGCTGGTGTGGTAGCTGTCGATGCAGTGTTTGACTCTGTGTCGGTTAAGACTACTTTCCGTGAGAAATTAAAAGAAAAAGGAGTAATCTTTTGTTCTTTTGGTGAAGCGGTTCAAGACTACCCGGAATTGGTTAAAGAATATTTAGGAACAGTAGTTCCACAGACGGATAATATCTATGCCGCATTGAATTCAGCTGTTTTTTCAGATGGATCATTCGTGTACATTCCTAAGGGCGTGCATTGTCCTATGGAGTTATCTACTTATTTTCGTATTAATGCTCAGGGGACGGGGCAGTTTGAACGTACGTTGATCGTTGCTGACGAAGGTTCGTATGTTTCTTATTTAGAAGGTTGTACAGCACCTATGCGTGACGAGAATCAACTACACGCCGCTGTTGTGGAGTTGGTCGCAATGAAAGATGCCGAGATTAAATACTCCACTGTTCAGAACTGGTATCCAGGCGACAAAGATGGTGTAGGAGGTATTTACAACTTCGTTACTAAACGTGGATTGTGTAAAGGTGATAATTCAAAAATATCTTGGACACAGGTAGAAACGGGATCCGCTATAACTTGGAAATATCCAAGTGTGATATTAAAAGGTGACCGTTCTGTAGGTGAGTTTTACTCTGTTGCAGTTACTCGTAATAAGCAATTGGCTGATACGGGAACGAAGATGATTCATTTAGGTAAAAACACACGTTCAAAAATTATTTCTAAAGGGATATCCGCAGGAAATAGTCATAACAACTACCGTGGATTGGTTAAGATTGGTCCAAATGCAGATTACGCACGTAACTTCACGCAATGTGACTCCATGCTTATCGGTGATCGCTGTGGAGCACATACTTTCCCATATATCGAGAATAGAAGTAAAACAGCTATGTTAGAGCACGAGGCTACTACTTCCAAAATTGGTGAAGATCAAGTGTTTTATTTGAACCAAAGAGGTATTGATTCGGAGAAAGCTGTAGGGTTAATTGTTAATGGCTACGCCAAAGAGGTATTGAACCAATTGCCAATGGAGTTTGCGGTAGAAGCGCAAAAATTGTTAGCGATTTCTCTAGAAGGGTCAGTAGGTTAATTAAGAAAAGATATATAGTAGCAAGTGTGATATTTACTCCTTGCTGTCATGAATAAGATAAGAATACAATGTTATCAATAAAGAATTTACAAGCGTCTGTTGAAGACAAACAAATATTAAAAGGTTTAAATTTAGAAGTTAAGGCAGGAGAAATACATGCTATTATGGGCCCTAATGGTGCTGGTAAAAGTACGTTAGGTAATGTTTTAGCAGGTCGCGACATTTATGAAGTAAACGGTGGCGAAGTTACACTTGATGGTGTTGACTTATTGGAGCTATCTCCAGAAGACCGTGCTCGTGAAGGTCTGTTCTTAGCGTTTCAATATCCTGTAGAGATCCCTGGTGTTTCTAACATCAACTTCTTGAAAACAGCTGTAGCTGATATTCGCGAATATAAAGGCCTTCCGCCGTTAGAAGCGAAAGAGTTTTTAGCTTTAGTAAAAGAGAAACAAAACTTAGTTGAGTTTTCTTCAAAATTGACAAACCGTTCATTGAACGAAGGGTTTTCAGGTGGTGAGAAAAAACGTAATGAGATCTTCCAACTTGCGATGTTGAATCCTAAGTTAGCTATCCTTGATGAAACGGATTCAGGTTTAGATATTGACGCATTGCGTATTGTTGCAGATGGTGTAAATCACTTACGTTCCAAAGATAATGCATTCATCGTAATCACGCACTACCAACGCTTATTAGACTATATCGTTCCGGATTTTGTTCACGTTTTGCATAATGGACGTATCGTTAAAAGTGGTCCTAAAGAATTAGCATTAGAGCTTGAAGAAAAAGGATACGATTGGTTAAAAGACTTAGATGCGCAAAATGCCTAATCGGTCGTCACAAAACGATAATTAATTAAGGTTATAAGCGGATTGATAAATAATAACATGAGTACATTAGTAGTAAACTCTTTATTCGAACAATTGACTTCTTCTTTTCAAGAGTTAGAAGCAACGAACGAGCCATCTTCATTAAAAGCATTGCGTCAAGCTGCTTTTGCTAAATTTGAGGAGAAAGGTTTTCCGACGGTTAAGAATGAAGAATGGAAATATACGAACATTCAACCTTTAGTAAATAAGACTTACTTATTGAACGAGGATGTAGATGTCGCAAATTTAGACTTAAGTAAAGCAGATATTCCAGGCTTAGAGGCACATCGTATTGTTTTGATTAATGGACAATATGTATTAGCTTTTTCTTCTTTAGAGGAAGAGTTAGGATTGACTGTTAAGCCAATAGAAGAAGCGGTTGAAGAACCCGCTTTCACCAAGCACTTTGCTCAACATGCTGATAAAACGGATAATGTTTTGGTATCGTTGAATACCGCTTTGTATACCTCAGGTATCTACTTAGCAGTAGCTAAGAATAGCGTAATCTCTCGACCAATACATATTATACATGTAGCTACAGGCGGTGAGGATTTTTTTGCACAGACAAGAAATTTATTTGTGGTAGAAGCTAATGCAGAAGTAGAGATCATTGAGTCTTTCATTACATTAGATAATACGGCTAAAAACTTACATAATAAAGTAACAGAGATAGTTTTGGATGATAACGCAAAAGTTCAACACTACTATTTACAAGTTGCGGATGCGGTAAGTAATTATATCAACCATACAGAAGTATACCAAACGAAACACAGTTTATATAACAATTACAACTGTAATTTTCCTGGAGCTTCTTTAGTTCGTCATGATATTAACATCCGTATGGATGCGGAGCAAGTAGAGTCTCATCTATATGGTGTGAATTTGTTAGCGGATAAGCAATTGGTAGATAATCATACGGTAGTAGATCACATGAAGCCTCATTGTGAATCTTACGAATGGTATAAAAATATTCCTCAAGACGAGTCTACGGCTGTCTTCAACGGTAAGATTTTTGTACGTGAAGACGCTCAAAAAACCAATGCATTTCAACAAAATAACAACTTGTTATTAGGTGATAAAGCAACAGTTAATACCAAACCTCAGTTAGAGATTTTTGCTGATGACGTGAAATGTTCTCATGGTTGTACAATGGGGCAGTTTGACGAAGAAGC
>CANRHE010000199.1 GCA_947630335.1 uncultured Sphingobacterium sp. | reverse complement strand
AAGTAAACATTCCTACCCATGCGTCGTATAAAATCTAAATCTTTGAGGGAAGTAAAAGTATTGTGTACTAAAACCACCTTATTATTTAATGGTAAGTAGGAAAAATAAGATTGTATAGAGTTCCTTGCTTGAGCTTTGAATAAGGATAAATCAACTCCCATTCTCTCGTAAAGAGAAATAAAGTCCCCTGTTTTATACCGAAAGAATTTATTTTCTTCTTCACTTTCCTGATTGTGAATAGATATAATATTAGTTTCAGTTACTGATTTCTTTAATAATCTAAAAATAGTTTTTGAACAAGAATACGGAGCATGAGGAGTGATAGATACACGATCCTTATCAAAATAAAATTCTATCTCTTTAGCATTATCAATTTTCGTTAAGGCATCGGCATCATTTACACCAATAATTTCCACGAAAGTATGATATTTAATTTTACTTTCAGACTTGATAGACGCCGATATTGCAGAATTAACATGATCACCAACAGCCTGAATACCATTAGCATACATTAATGCATCTGCATCAGTCATCGCACTATCGATTTGATTTTGTGTGAATTCTTGGCGTTTGCCAATTACATCTTCTATAAATTTTGCTAATCCTGTTTTTTGCGGAATAGCGTCTTTCATATGAGAGAGTTCAAGGTGACAGTGTGCATTTACAAAACCTGGTATCAAAACTCCCGATAGTATTTGAATATCTACATCCTTTGGGGCAGAAAAAACATCATATAGCCCGCAAATCATTCCATCATCATCTACTGCCACTACCCCATTTTTTAAAGGGTATGAGGTGACTGGAACTACATATTCAGCCGAATAGTATCGCATCATTAAAAAGTGTTAGTGTGAGGTTAGTTACAAAAAAAAGCTGATCTGTCTCTAACCGATAAATTATTGTCTAGTTTAATTAAAAAACCAGCAAACTATTATATCTGTCACACAAGGTATGAATTAATTAATAAAAAATAAAATGTTTTACTATCCTAAAAATTAGTCCTATATTTGCGGCATCTACTAAGGGGTGCCTTATTTGGAATTCTAAATAAAGGCTGAGATTATACCCAGTACTGCTTCTGCGGTATGCACCTGATCTGGATAATGCCAGCGTAGGGAAAGGGCGGTTAAATATTAAAAATTATTGTAACCCCTTGCAATAATTTATTTAACTCATTTATTAATAGTATTTTATGAAAAAACAAATCTTAGTCCTTTGGACTCTGTGTTTGCTGACATCCGTTTTGTACGCTCAGGACAAAATTACAATTCAGGTTGTCAATGTATTGAACAATCCAATAGCAGGTGCTTCTGTTTCTGTTGAAGGTCATTCAAGTCAAACCAATCAAGATGGTTATGCAAATTTCGAATTTATGAATACGACAAACGTAACAGTCCGCGTAAAACATCTTGGATATTATGACAAAAGTATCGTATTAAGTAAAAACACCAAAAGGGTAGTTATAACCCTTCAAGAATCTTCAATTCAAGCGGATGAGGTCTATGTGTATGCCACTAGAGCCAACGAACAATCTGCTACCTCTTTCAAAAATATCAGTAAAGAAGATATTAAAAAAAACAATCTAGGTCAGGATATACCTTATTTATTAGATCAGACTCCCGGTGTAGTCATAGGTTCTGATGCAGGTGCCGGTATTGGATACACCAATATGACGATACGGGGTTCCAATAACCAACGTATAAATGTAACATTAAACGGGATCCCTCTAAACGATGCAGAGAGTATGGGCTCCTTTTTTGTCAACTTACCTGATTTCGCATCAAGTACGGAAAGTATTCAGATACAGCGAGGAGTAGGTACATCTACAAATGGATCTGGTGCTTTTGGTGCATCTATAAATATTCAATCAGATGTGTTAGAACGCTTATCCTATGCAGAGTTAAATAATTCATTTGGCTCCTATAATACTTGGAAAAACACATTTAAAGTGGGCTCAGGATTGATAAACAACAAGTATGCATTCAATGCGAGGTTATCAAGAATCATTTCTGACGGTTATATAGATCGTGCGACCTCGAATTTAAAATCTTTCTATGTGGATGCAGGATACTATGGTCAAAAACACCATGTAAAGGCGACTATCTTCTCAGGAAAAGAAAAAACATATCAAGCTTGGGATGGTGTACCTGAAGATAAGTTAGAAGATGATAGAACGTATAATGTATTTACATATCCGAATCAAACAGATAATTATACACAGACACACCACCACTTGCACTATAACTACTTTCCTTCAGAAAATACAACATATAATGTGGCATTACATTACACCCGAGGAGCAGGCTATTATGAAGAGTATAAGACTAGAGAGAAATTCAGTAAATATAACTTCAAACCTATTCAAATTAAAGATTCTATCATTAATAGCACGGATCTAGTAAGGAGGCGTTGGTTAGATAATCATTTCTATGGCGTGGTATTCTCAGCAGTTCATACTATTAATCCTCAACAACTACTGACAATTGGGGGCGCAGCCAATCAATACAAAGGGGATCATTACGGTGAGGTAATATGGGCTCAATATGCATCAAATAGTCAATTAGGAGATAAATACTATTTCAATGACGCAAAGAAAAATGATGCTAATATTTATACTAAATGGAACGGTACATTCGGGAGATTCAATACTTACGTAGACTTACAGTATAGATTTGTAGATTATACCTTTGAGGGGTACGATCACAATTTAGACTTGAATGACATTAATATAAAACATCATTTCTTTAACCCTAAGGCTGGACTAACCTATGCTTTAAATACCAACTCTTCCTTGTACGGATCGTATGCTTTTGCAAACAAAGAGCCAGTACGGTCAGATTATGTTGAATCATCTGCAAATACAAGACCCAAGCCTGAGCAAATGAGCAACATAGAATTAGGATACCGACTACGGCATGAAAAGATAATTCTAGGCGCTAATCTTTACGGCATGTTTTACAATAATCAACTCATATTAACAGGAGAGATTAATGATGTAGGCTCGGTATTACGCGAAAACGTACCTCACAGCTACAGGATGGGGTTAGAAATTGATGCGAGTTGGAGAATAACTGAAAAATTAAATTGGAATGCTACCGCAGCTTTCAGTAGTAATAAAATAAAGAATTACAAAGAGTACCTAAGCGTATTAGATGAAGAAGGGAATTACACATCAGATCCACAAGTTATTAAAGAATATAAATCAACGAGGATTTCATACTCTCCATCCACTATACTATCTAGTGACTTAATGTATTCAATCAATATTCCTTTTAAAATTGGATTGACTAGTAAATATGTTTCTAGACAATACCTGGATAACTCCGAGTCACGCGACAGAAGCATTAATCCTTTCTTCGTGAACAACATAAGATTCTTATACAGTTTCTCGGCATTAGGGATCCAAAATATCGATGCTAATTTAGCAATCAATAATATTCTTAATGAAAAATATGAAACTAACGGATATACATACGGAGGTATTGATGCGGTAACTGGTGCAAGGTTATACAGCAATGCATATTACCCACAAGCGACTACCAATTTCTTATTCGGCTTGAATATTCGATTCTAACATAATCCAGCTTTGTTATAAAAACGGCTATACTTTTTTGAAAAGTATAGCCGTTTTTTTGGTTTCAATCAATTTAATTATAATTTTAAAAA
>CANRHE010000198.1 GCA_947630335.1 uncultured Sphingobacterium sp. | reverse complement strand
TTTAAAATAAAAAGAATTTAAGTAAATTAATGGTAATAAAATCAATGTAGTTTTGATTTATTAGCATTAAAACGGGATAAAATAACAAAGGCTAGATATATCTAGCCTTTGTTATTTTATCCCGTTTTAATGCCTATTAGATCTCTAATGGCGACAGAGGCAATCGCTCCACCAAAGGCAGCGGGTAGATATGACATTGTACCATAAGCTGATTTTTTGTAATTGCTACCATCGGTGTACAATAAGGATGCCTTATCAGGTAGTTCAGTAGAAAAAGCAACTTTTACACCATTACGGATATCATGCTTACGCAGTTTTTTGCGTATATGTTGTGCTAATTTGCAATTATAGGTATCACTAATATCCGCTATTTTAATTTGTGTAGGATCAACTTTTCCGCCAGCACCCATCGAACTTACAAATGGAATACCTGCTCCATAGGCTTGACGTATTAAAAATAATTTTGGTGTAATGCTATCTATTGCTTCTACTATATAGTCTGGTTTTTCATTAATAAGGGATTCTATACGATCGGGAATAACAAATTCTTCATATACCGTCAGATCTAATTCTGGATTAATATCTAATAGACGATCTTTCATGATTTTTGCTTTAGCGACACCATGATTACTCGATAGAGCAGGTAGTTGTCTATTTCGATTTGATGGATCCACAGTGTCACCATCTATTATTGTCATTTTACCTACCCCTGCACGAGCAATGAATTCGGCTGCAAATGACCCTACACCACCTAAACCAAATACTAATACATGGGAATTGGCTAATTTTTCTATGGCCTCTCGGCCTATTAAAGCTTCCGTTCTTGATAACCAAGATAAATCTTTCATGTGTACTAATGGGATACTATATTGTAATTAAATACGTTCGATACATTCTGAATAAGTTGATATTGAAGTTGTTCAATAGTAATATTTCGAACGCGACAAAAGTAGTAATAAATATCTTCTATATTAGTAGATAAATCATCAGTTTCTAAGAATATTTTACTTAAATCTACATACTTAATTGTATCGTCATGGTACCCCTGAAGAATATAAGCTCCTAAGCTAGTATAGTAACCTTTTTGATGTAAGGATTCAATTAATGCATATTTTTTATTCACACCATGGAATAGAACAGGCACTTTGTTTTTGTGTTGTTTTAATTGTTCTATAACCTGATCGTATGCTCGCACACAATGAATAATAAGAGGTTTTTCAATTTCGTTGGCTAATGCAATCTGTTTACTGAAAACATTGATTTGATTCAAAAAAGGCGTGTCACATATTTTATCTAAACCACATTCTCCAACTGCAAGAATATTTTTTTGTTGTACAATAGTTGTCAGTAATTCTAATTGCATTTTAACATTCTGTTGAATATACCAAGGGTGTATACCAGCTGATGATAATATATCTTTTGTGTCATCACGCCCAATTATTTGATTCCAAAGACGAAATATCTTTGGAGCTGATTGATAATTATGGGTATGTATATCTATAAAAATATCAGGCATAGGCTGCAATTTACAAAAAATATATAATCAGAAGAGATCCAAATTAGAACTCTAATTTGCTAAAAAAATTAGTAAATTAGAGTTCTAATTTGTAATCTTGTAATATGTTTTTGAATTGCAAAAGTTGGTTTAGTTTTCATTATGGTACGTATTCGACGAAGAATTTAATTACCCATGCAAAGAAATTATCAATAAAAGTATTAGCAATTACTAATATTAATACTACTGCTGACTGTTGGGATTTTTTGTTAAAATGCCAACAAGAAGGTATTAAGCCTATTATTGGTACTGAAGTGCGAAATGGTAATCAATTTTGTTATGTTCTCTTGGCTAAAAATAATGAAGGGCTGATGGCTATTCAAACTTTTTTATCCTATTATTTACAACGTAAATTAGACTTTCCTTCTCGACCTAATTTTTGTTTGGATAATGTATGGGTGATATATAGATTTCATTCTGATGTATTAAATCGACCACTAGCGCCTCAAGAATTGGTTGGTTTAGATATCAGTGATTTGACGAAATTAAATTGGCAATTAGCTATGGATAACGATTGTTTTGTAGTCTTACATCCTGTTACTTACCAAGATAAAATTCATTATGATGTTCATCGGATATTACGCGCTATTGCTCGTAATACACTTTTAACTAAATTGAGACCTGAAGACATAGCAGGTAAAGATGAGGTATTCTATTCAGAAGCAGCTATTGTAGGTGCTTTTTCACGTTTTCCATTTGTTATATCCAAAACAGTAGAGGTTATCAAGACCTGCGAAGTTACCATGGATTATGGACGAGATAAGAATAAAAAGTGTTATACAAATTCGGAAGAGGATGATTCTTATTTACTACGTAAGCTCGCATTAGAAGGTTGTCGAATACGATATGGAGCCACCAATAAACAAGCTTTTGATCGGGTGGAGAAAGAGTTAAAAATGATTACAGAAAGTGGTTTTAATGCTTACTTCTTAATTGTATGGGATATGCTTCGTTATGCTCATGAGCAAGGGTTTTACCATGTGGGGAGGGGTAGTGGAGCTAATTCTATTGTTGCTTATTGTCTTCGTATCACGGATGTAGATCCCATTAAACTTAACCTTTATTTTGAACGATTTATAAATCCTAGTCGAACCTCACCTCCAGATTTTGATATTGATTTTAGTTGGAAAGATCGTGATGCAATATTTGAATATTTATTTGCGCGCTATGGGCGTCAGTGTGTGTCCTTATTAGGAATGTATAATACTTTTCAATATCGGGCAATTGTTCGCGAGTTAGGAAAAGTTTTTGGTTTACCTAAGACTGAGATAGATATATTAGTTAGACAACGAGATTGGAATCCTGAAGATAAGATCCAGCGTTGGATAAAAAAATATGGTGCTTTGTTAGTTGATTTTCCAACTAATTTAAGTATTCATGCTGGTGGGGTTTTGATTTCTGAAAAGCCTTTGACAAATTATTCAGTATTAACTCTACCACCCAAAGGTTTTGCTACTATACATATGGACATGTTCGAGGCGGATAGGATAGGCTTGTATAAATTAGATGTTTTGAGTCAGCGAGGATTAGGACATATTAAGGACGCGTTGATCTTGATACAACAAAATAGGGGTAAATATGTCGATATACATGATGTTGAACGTTTTTTTGAAGACCCTCTGTTGGCAAAGCAAATTCAAACTGCGCAAACGATTGGATGTTTCTATATAGAAAGTCCAGCGATGCGTCAACTTTTAGGAAAATTAAAATGTTCTGACTATCTAACTTTAGTAGCAGCAAGTTCCATCATACGCCCTGGAGTTGCGCAATCTGGAATGATGAAGCAGTATATAGAACGTTTTCATAATCCAGAAAAGGTAGAATATCTGCATCCTAAACTGAAAGAACTTCTTGAAGAAACGTATGGGGTCATGGTGTATCAAGAGGATGTAATTAAAGTTGCGCATGACTTTGCAGGTATTTCTCTAGAAGATGCAGATATATTACGCCGGGCTATGAGTGGAAAGTACCGATCTGAAAATCGATTCGAAAACTTACGTCAGATGTTTTTTGACAATTGTCGATTGTTAGGATATGAAGAGTATATAATAGAAGAGATCTGGCGTCAAATGGAGAGCTTTGGAGGATATTCATTTGCTAAAGGACATTCTGCATCTTTTGCTGTTGAGAGCTATCAAAGTCTTTTTCT
>CANRHE010000197.1 GCA_947630335.1 uncultured Sphingobacterium sp. | reverse complement strand
TATTTGAAAGCGTAGATGCTATTGGTGTTAATAATAGGAATTTAAAAGATTTCACGGTATCACTTGAACATTCTCTTCACCTAGTAGATCAAATTCCTACTAATTATATCAAAGTTTCAGAGAGTGGGATTTCAAACCCAGAAACAATTAAGCAATTGAAAGAAAAGGGGTATCAAGGATTCCTAATTGGTGAAAATTTCATGAAAACATCCAACCCTAGTCGAGCTATTAAAGAGTTTATAAAAGAACTTGAAAACTAATGAAAAGGTCAACTTACAAAAAGAAGTAAGTTGACCTTTTTACTTTTGCTTATAGAATCCGTACTTTTGCAGCTATGTCAGTAAAAATTGGTGAAAATATTGATTTAGGCGAGTTTCCGTTACTATTAGCTCCCATGGAAGATGTCTCAGATCCTCCATTTCGATATGTATGTAAAGAAAATGGAGTAGATTTAATGTATACAGAATTTATTTCTTCAGAAGGATTGATTCGAGATGCTGCTAAATCACTTCAAAAACTAGATATTTTTGAATATGAAAGACCTATCGGAATACAGATTTTCGGTGGTGATATCGAGAGCATGCGACAATCTGCCGAAATCTGCACAAGAGTTCGTCCTAACTTAATTGACATTAATTATGGGTGCCCTGTTAAAAAGGTTGTTTGCAAAGGGGCTGGATCTTCTTTACTTCAAGATATTGACAAAATGGTAGCCATGACAAAAGCTGTAGTAGAAGCTACTGATCTTCCAGTGACTGTGAAAACAAGATTAGGATGGGATGATAACACAAAAAATGTATACGAAGTAGCAGAAAGACTTCAAGACATAGGTATAAAGGCGCTATCTATTCATGGCAGAACAAGAGCTCAGCTATATAAAGGATCCGCTGATTGGTCTATGATTAGAGACATCAAACGGAATCCAAGGATCAAAATTCCTATTTTTGGAAATGGCGATGTAGATTCTGTGGAAAAGGCAGCTGCATGGCGTCAGGAGTACGAAGTCGATGGAATAATGATAGGAAGGGCAGCGATAGGTTACCCTTGGATATTTAGAGAAATAAAACACTTTTTTGCAACAGGGGAAAGGCTAGCGGGCCCGAGCATAGCAGAACGGGTAGAAGTCTGCAAAACTCATTTAATTAAATCAATTGAATGGAAAGGGGAAAAAACAGGAGTATTTGAAATGCGCAGACATTATGCCAACTACTTTAAGGGGATAGCAAACTTCAAAGACAATAGAGTAAAACTAGTTGGTATGAATGATTATAAAGATATACTTGATGTATTAGAAGATATTAAAGAAAATTTCGTGGAAGAAATCGACTAAAAAAGAAAGGGGTGATTAATACGTATTAATCACCCCTTCTTTTTTATGATTTACGGATTAGTCTCATTAATTGATTCTTTTCCAAAACAACTACCATAGCCATAAATAACAACAATAGACCATTACCTATAATCATATTATGATTAAATACATAATACGAAAGGTAAGAAAGTATGATACCTATAACAATATAAACCACTATTTTGGTTAAATTATATGGAATCGGAAAATGCTTTTGCCCCCAGAAATAAGATAATAGCACCATACTTAAATAGGCGACAAATGTAACTGCTGCTGCTCCTACATAACTGTATCTCGGAATCAAATAATAGTTAGCCACGATGGTAATTATTGCACCTATCCCTGAAATATAAAGTCCAAAACGTGTTTGATCAGAAAGTTTATACCAAACGGATAAATTAATATAAATGCCTAATAGCACATAATTCAATAATAATACTGGAACTATAAATAAACCAGACCAATACTCTTCTCTGGTAGAAACATCACCACCTTTAATAAAATACTTCAACCAATCGATATTAGCGGTAATACCTAGCATGACAATCATCATAGCTATCACAAAATACTGCATAATAACAGCATAAGTTGTCCTCGCATTTTTATTCTTTGCATGAGAAAAGAAAAAGGGTTCAGCTCCTAAACGAAATGCCTGAATAAATATACTCAAGAACATGGCCAGTTTGGCTACTGCACCATAAATACCTACATCACGTTGTCCGATGTTATCAGGAAGATACATAGGTATTAAAATTTTATCTAGATTTTCATTAATAATAAATGAAATATTAGCTATTAGAATAGGAAAACTATAGGTAAGCATATTTTTCAATAGTGCACGATCAACTTGGAATTTAAAGCCGCTTAATTGTGGCAAAAGCAATAATAACGTCAATCCGCTAGTGACTATATTAGAAATAAAAACATACCCTATCCACCCCTCAGTATACACCGACGAGAGCCATTGTCCAACAGCTCCCCCTTGACTAATCAAAACAGGAATCCAAACAATAAATCCCAAGTTTAATATAATCATGGTGAATATATTAATGAGCTTAATAAGTCCAAAACGAACAGGTCTACCTTCAACTCGTAATCGAGCGAATGGTACTACACAAAGGGCATCAAATGTAAGAATAAGTGCAAAGTATTGAACATACCGCTGAAAATTTAAAGTCTCTTCTGCGGATCCTCCATCACTTAACCAAGCGCCGATATTGTTAGAAAAAACAGATGCCGTGATTAAGAAAAATAAGGCTAAAAAAGAAATAACGATAAAGCTATTATTAAAGACCTTAGGCCTATCCCTTTCGTCTACTTTCTGTAAATATCGAAAGTAAGTGGTTTCCATCCCAAAGGCCAATAGCGTATTAATCATGGAAGCCCATGAATACATACTCGTAAATACACCGTAGGAAGCAGGGGTATATTTGCTGACGTATAATGGCGTCATGATGAAATATAGTAATCTAGCTACAATAGTGCTGACACCATAAATCATAGTCTGCCCTGCAAATTTCTTTAAAACTGACAAAGTGTATAGAATTAAAGCGGTTTACGTTTTAGCACTTCAAAATTTTTGAATCCTTTTGTTTGATCCAATCTTTCGACTTCTACAGAATCAACCTCTGCTCTATCAGGTCCTTCCTCACAAAACTCAATTAAAGACTCTAACGCAAAATCGTCACCCTCAGCCTCAATATATACAGAGCCATCAGGCTGATTCATTACAAAACCTTTAATTCCTAATTGATCAGCAACAGCTTTGGTTGTCGCTCTATAATAAACACCTTGTACTGTGCCCCTTACTACTATATTCCAATGTTTCATTGGGACAAACCTACATAAATTCGCCTTTACCTACAATAGGGTAGCTATTGAAAATAAAAGCGAATATAATACTCTTGATTAGATAAAAGTTTGAAATACGGAGAAAGAGAAATTGAACATAATTAGACGATACGTTCCACTTCGACATCATCCGTAACTTTAAGCATATTCATACCCTTTAGTAAAACAAGTCCAGGGCGTTTACCAACCTCCAAAGACCCTATTTCACCGTCCAGACCTAAAGCTTTGGCTCCATTAATGGTAGCCCATTTGACCGTTGTCAAGAAATCCAAATCTTCAAAATGATGGTGTATTACTTTAAGTTCTTCTAAGACACTCAATGTATTATTAGAAGCGAGACTATCTGTACCAATGGTAATAGTATCTAAATGTTCGGCTAGGATATTAATCTTTGGCAATACATTTTCAATATATAAATTCGCTTTTGGACACATACAAAAGTAAACATTCCTACCCATGCGTCGTATAAAATCTAAATCTTTGAGGGAAGTAAAAGTATTGTGTACTAAAACCAC
>CANRHE010000196.1 GCA_947630335.1 uncultured Sphingobacterium sp. | reverse complement strand
GGCAAATGGATTAAGATTAATCCGGTTCAGTCATATTACCTAACAGAGTTTCATTTCTTTAACGCTAAAGATGAAGAGATCAAACTATAAAAAGATATAAAAAAAGCCTTGTTTC
Source organism: uncultured Sphingobacterium sp. (assembly GCA_947630335.1). GTDB lineage: Bacteria > Bacteroidota > Bacteroidia > Sphingobacteriales > Sphingobacteriaceae > Sphingobacterium. The sequence goes on along the minus strand of CANRHE010000196.1, from coordinate 3,659 downwards.
ATTTGAAACAAGGCTTTTTTTATATTGTTATTAGAGCTATTCTTCTACGTCTAAGCTTAAGTGTTTTTCCTTATTAATTAATGAGGCTATACTGGTGTCATTAAGAATTTGAAGCATAGAGTTACGTACATCAATGAAAGTATCTCGAATACCACATGCATGCTCTTCTATACATTCATCACAACTTCTATAAAAATTGAGACTTACGCAAGGTAATAAGGCTATTGGACCATCTATGAGACGCATGACTTGTGAAAGGTAAATGTCCTCAGGCGCTTTATTCAAGCTATAACCACCGCCAGCACCTTTTTTAGAATATAAGATTCCTGCGTTGCGCATTTCTAACAAGATTTGCTCTAAAAACTTTTTCGGAATTTTCTCTTCTTCCGCAATTTTGAGAATCTGCATCGGATCTTTTCCGTAGTTTCTGCCGAGTACCATTAAAGCTTTGATAGCGTATTTCGTCTTCTTAGATATCATATATTAAATTACTAATTCTCAAAATTACAAATTAAAAACCAATAAGTCCCTTTTAGCTATAAAGCCTATTATTGACCCAGTACTTCTACAATGGGTTGACCAATGTTACCGTTAGGTTCCATGATATGTAAAAGAGAGGCTAATGTAGGTGCTATGTCTACTATATGTACTTCTCTATTGCTGACGCCAGGCGTGATGCCCCAACCCATGAATACAAGAGGGATATGAGAGTCGTACGCTGACCAAACGCCGTGAGTAGTTCCCGTAGAGCGTGGCGTACCTGAGTACCACTGTGGCTCGGCAACGATTTGAATAGAACCACTATTTTTGCGGTTGTATCCGTTAATAATTTTCTCACGGATAGGAGCAGGTATAAACATGTTTTCGCCCCCTTCTAAATCTACTACATAGGTAATGCCGTCTTGCTTTTTAAGATTTTTGATTATCGTTTTTTTGATATCTTCCCGGTTGAGGTCTAAAGAATCAATTAATTTGTTGTTTAAATGCACTTGGTAGTTCATTAACGAGAGTACAAGATTTTTTTGGTTATGTTGTACTTGTAACTCCTCATTCAGTTCTCTTAGGATTTGTCTTGTGAAGAGATAACCACCATTGCCACGCTTGTCTGTATAGAACATGGGGTTGTAAGATGCGGCATGATCAGCTGTTAAGAAAAATGTATAGTTGCCTTCACCCACAGTTTTATCTAAATAGGCTAAAAAGTCGGCAATTTCTCGGTCTAGTCTTAGGTAGGTGTCTTCAATTTCTACTGCAGAAATAGAGTAGCGGTGTCCTACATAGTCAGTAGCTGATAAACTAACGCACAAGAAATCAGGGTTGTTGCTTGGGTTTCTGCCTAATTGTTCATTTTCAATTGCTGCCTTTGCAAAGTCAAGGGTAAGTGTATTCCCTTGAGGGACACTCTTGATTAGCTCATAGCCCACATCTTTCATGAGTTCAGAAGTTTTATGCGGAAAAGTAGGTGTCTTTTCGCCTGGCCACTTGCCTTCATAAGGATTATTGTCTGCAATACTTCTGTCCGTATAGGTTTCGATAGGGTATAAGGTATTCCAATCTTGTTTCAAATATTTTGCTGGTAAGCCTAACTTGTTGAATTTCTGAACCCAATTTGGAAGGTTTTTCATGTAAAATGTACTTGATATCCAATCGCCAGACTTGGCTTCAAACCAATATGCAGCGTCTGCAAAATGCCCAGCAGGTAGAATACCCCCTCTATCTTTGATAGAAATACCAATTACTTTGGACTTGAAGTTTGTAGCAAGCTTGAGTTGATCAGTAATCGTCGACGATAGCAGGTTGCGTGGTGACTGTTTGCCCTCACGCTCGGTAGTACCTACGCCTTCCACAGAATTATCCTGGGTACAATACATACTTTCGCCCGTCGCTTGAATTATCCAATCGTTGCCAGCGATGCCGTGTATAGAGGGTACAGAGCCTGTGTATACAGAGCTATGGCCTACAGCCGTGTAAGTAGGTATATAATTTATTAATGTATTCTCGCATGAAAAGCCATCTTTAAGTAATCTCTTAAAGCCATCATCGCCGTATCTATTCGAAAATCTGTAGAGATAATCCCATCTCATTTGGTCAACCATCAAGCCGACAACTAGTTTTGGACGAGCGACTTGTGCAGACAATGATTGTGCTAAAGATAGCAGCACAACTGCCGTACTGAACAATATTTTTTTCATAAACCTTATATTTTATATAAATCTAAAAAACTATAAGTGGTTTTTCAGAAATTGTCCTGTATAACTTTTATTACAAAGTATTAACTCTTCTGGACGTCCCGTAAAGACAACCTCACCGCCTCGCTGTCCTCCTTCAGGTCCGATATCAATTACCCAATCTGCGGATTTGATCATCTCCATGTTGTGTTCTATAACTAGTATACTATTCCCTAGATTTATCAATGCCTCAAAAGATTTTAAGAGTTTTTGAATATCGTGGAAATGCAAGCCTGTTGTAGGTTCGTCAAAGATGAACATTGTTTTTTTGGCATTATTACCTTTTATCAAAAAGGATGCTAACTTGATGCGTTGGGCTTCACCACCGGATAATGTACTGGATGATTGTCCAAGTTTGATATACCCAAGTCCTACATCTTGAAGTGGTTGTAGCTTTGCTAGAATCTTTGGCTGGTCAGCAAAGAATATTAAAGCCTCGTCAACGCTCAGGCCAAGTATGTCGGAGACTGATTTGTCTTTATACAGTACATCGAGTACATGCTGTTTGAATCGTTTGCCTTCACATGCCTCACATGGTAATACTATATCAGCCATGAATTGCATTTCGATTTTGACTTCGCCATCACCTTGACAAATGTCGCAACGTCCTCCTTCAACATTAAAAGAAAATGCTGCTGGCTTTAAACCTCCAGCCTTTGCTAATGGTAGGTTAGCGTATAATGCACGAATTTCATCCCAGGCTTTGACGTATGTTACTGGGTTGGATCGTGATGACCTTCCGATGGGGTTTTGATCTACTAACTCGACCTGTTCAATCAGTTCATAGTCTCCTTCTAAGACATCAAATATCCCCGTCTGTTCACCAGAATAATTTCCAATTGTTTTCTGTAAAGCAGGATAGAGTACTCGTTTTACTAAAGAGGTCTTTCCTGAACCCGAAACACCCGTTACGACCGTAAAGATATTGAGCGGGAAATCTACTGTAATATTTTTTAAGTTGTTTTCTCGAGCTCCTTTTATAGTTATTTTATTAGACCATTGTCTTCTAGTAGCAGGTACTTCGATTTGTAATTGACCGCTTAGATATTGTCCTGTTAGGGATTTTTTATCTTTAATAATTTCTTTATATGTACCAGCAAATACGAGTTCTCCACCGTTGATTCCTGCTTCGGGGCCAATGTCGATTAAGTAATCAGCAGCTTCCATCATTTCTTGTTCGTGCTCTACAACAATAACAGTATTCCCAATATTCCGTAAAGTTTTTAATACCTCTATCAGCCGCTGGGTGTCCCGCGGATGTAGACCAATACTTGGTTCGTCCAATACGTATAGTGAACCCACAAGCGAGCTTCCTAATGAGGTGGCTAAGTTGATGCGCTGAGATTCACCACCGGATAATGTATTGCTCAACCTATTTAATGTCAGGTAACTTAATCCCACATCAGATAAGAATTGAATCCGATTGGATAT
>CANRHE010000195.1 GCA_947630335.1 uncultured Sphingobacterium sp. | reverse complement strand
GCAGGTGGAATGATGACACTAGGCTTACCCAATAGATCAGATCGTTACTATGCATTGAAAAAATCTACAAATGAAATATTAGAATTAAGGAAAACAGGTACCGTTATCCTCTTTCAGGTATCGTTAACAAAAATTAATAGAAACTTATCCGATTATTTCGACAATTCACCAGAACTCATTGCAGAGATTGAGAATGAACCGAAGCTTAAATACGAGTTCATATTAGAGCGAATCAAACGATACAATACAAAGAAGGAATTGATCGGAGAGGGAAAGTCAAAATATGGAATGAATATATTTTAAACTCATTGGGGTTGAAAAAGCCCCCGCCAGCCTCAGCTTAAGAAGATAGAAGAGGGGTTTCACCGTCTGGCAGCAGAGCTACAAGCGGTGGAGCTGGTTTAAGTTATAATGATGAATGCAGAATTGATCAAACTTCTGGAAGATTATTGTGGTGCAGATCCACATATGACGAGGAATACAAAATTATTTCACGATCTCCATCTTTATGGTGATGATGCAGCAGAATTTATAGATAGTTTCAAAGACATTAAATCAATACAATGCTTATTTGATTGTCTAAGGCAAATCGAACCATATAAAAGGCATATAAGAAGAAGAGTATTTTTCAATTTTATTTATTTTTCAAACTTTGATTACCATATAACTATCAAGAAGATACTATTTTAACTTCCGGTTTACCGTAAATCAGGATGTAATACCATTTAGAAAGTTTCCTATTGATTAATAATTGTCAGACTAATATATCCAATGTTTTGATATATTGCAAGGAAGGTTTTTATGCCATGGATAAAGTCAATTTTATATAATTCTAAGATTACTATGCTAACACGATTCTTAAGCACCTGCGGTCATATCATACTGATCTATTTGCAAGCTTTCTTTTATTGCTGTTTGTTAATCGGTTTGCTAAAGTTGCCTGGCGGAGACTATGGGATGACTCCATTGCTTCTCCTTTTGCTTGGTGTGTCAGTACTTGGATTGTATCTGCTATATGCACTTTTATGCTACCTCTTGTCGAGGCCTCTAATACCTACAGATAAGATGATAAAGATTGTGTTTATAGTCAGTGCTGCACTCGTGATTCTAAGCAGTCTATCAGCCCCTTTAGATATTATTAATTATGTTTTTATTGTTTCATTATTGCTAGCTAGTGTAGTCTCTTGGATATTACATAGATTGGCTTCAAAAGGGATCAGAAAGTTAAGGCACTCCTTACCAATGAGTGTCAGCTAGGGCTTTCTATAAGGGAGGGGTTATTGAGACTAAATTATATTTCTACCTATGTAACAGAAGTAATTTTTACACTCGAATATTGAATGAGAGTATTTTATTACTATTTTTACCCTTGTTTAAAAAATAGAAGTAAAACTTACCCTTATATAATATGAGTAAATTTGATCGAAGAGTTCCATATAATGATTTACCTCTGTTACCTCCAAATGTAGATATTGAGACTAAAGCAATTTTACGTAAAACAATTTCAGCAGGTCGTGCTTTAGCCCAACTTAATGGGACATTATTAAATTTACCTAATCCTACTTTATTTCTTGATACAATTTATCTTCAAGAAGCAAAAGCAAGTTCAGAAGTTGAAAATATTATAACAACTAATGATGACCTTTATAAATCGTATGTTTCTGACAAAAAGATTGAAAATTTTGCAACAAAAGAGGTTTTAAGTTATAAGGAAGCTCTTTGGCTTGGATTAGAAGAACTTAAAAGTAAGCCATTTATTACAACAAATCTTTGTATTAAAATTGTCCAATGTATTAAACAGAATAGTGCTTCAATTCGATTTACCCCTGGAACAACCCTGAGTAATACTCAGGGAGAAGTTATCTATACTCCTCCTAGTGGTGAAGACGTGATTAGAGAAAAATTAGCTAATCTTGAGCGTTTTATTAATGAGGATAATGAAATAGATCCTTTAATAAAAATGGCATTATTGCATTATCAATTCGAAGTTATTCATCCATTCGCTGATGGAAATGGGAGAACAGGTAGGATTTTACTTTTGTTGTATTTAAAAATTTCTGGACTCTTGGAAGTCCCTGCAATCTATTTGAGTGATTATATTATTCAGAATAAAAGTGAGTATTATACTAAACTACAAGGCGTGACGGAAAATAACAATTGGGAAGATTATATTATATATATGTTGGATATGATTGAACAAACTGCATTCAAAGGATTAGATCGTCTAAGTCTAATTACTAATGCTATGGAGGAAATGACTGCAGAGATTAAAGAAAAGCTTCCAAAAATATATTCTAAGGATTTGATAGAGATATTATTTCGACTCCCCTACACTAAACGCCAAAATCTAATTGAGGAGAACCTTGGTACAGCCAAAACTGTTGGTAATTACTTAATTGCATTAGAAGAAATTGGAATCTTGGAATCCGTAAAAGTTGGTAAAGAAAAATTGTATTTGAATCAAAAACTATTGACAATCCTAGAAGGGAAATAGCTTTTTTTTCCGTATTAATCTATTCAAATTATGAAAAGAATTATTTTAATGGCCTTATTTGTAACATTTTCAATTTCAAATGTTACGTCTCAGATTCATAATCCTGTCAAGTGGACATTTGGGGCTAAACGTCTAAGTGCTACTGAAGCTATTATTTTCGTGAAGGCCAACATAATTGATAATTGGTATATATATGGATTGAATGTTCCAAATGGAGGCCCAGCCTCAACGTCAATCATCTTTAAATCAGACAAGGACTATACTTTAAATGGTAAACTTCTAGAACCAAAGCCTAAGAGTAAATATGAAAAAGTATTTAAACTAAATATTCCTTATCATACAAGTGAAGTTGTATTTCAACAAAAAATAAAAATAAAAACGAAGAACCCTATTAAGGTATCTGGCGATATTTCATTTATGACCTGTAATCATGAAAGTTGTTTACCAGAAGACACTAAGGAATTCGTTATTAGGATTAATAAGATTTAGGACTGCACATCATCAATCTATATTGGATGTCTGTCTGCCAAAGTGTAAGGATACACTAGTATCAAAAAAGGTATAGTAAATGAGCTATCTCTAAATTATTACTTATGCATTCAGTTTACAAGGATGTCAAAAAGAGTCCGGAGGAGATATACACAGCACTTAATTTGACACGAGCTACTTTCTATCGCTATGCAAAGATTTTAGATATGCATACGGATGAGGAAATTAGGAAAATGACTGTAGGTAAATAGTTTGCTTGTCTTTAGTATATTTCAACATTTTTAAACTGTTTGAAAAACAGTGAAATCTACCATCTTATTTTCAATAATTAAAAATAAAAAAAATGCATTTTAAAAAAATTATAACTCTAGTTTTATTAATTTTATCTTATAATTTATTAAAGGCGCAAACATCTTTTGAGAGCAATTTGATATATACACAAAGGCAAAAACTTAATAAATTATATAATGAGCTTATGCAAGAAGCTCTATCTGTTGAGATTCTCAACAAAGATCTTTTACCTTTATTAACTCCTTGGAAATCACGTAAGGGTGAAGCATCTTTTGTATATGAAGTTTCAGATACAGATAGTTTATTAAATGTGTATATAACTGAATTATGGTGGTATTCTTCATTAGATGATGAGGTAATTGTAAGAGACTATATAGTTTTTGCAGATGATAATAATGTAGGTTTCACATCTGATAAAGTATCACAATATAAACTAAACCCTATGTCTCAAGAAATAATCAACTACCTTTTCAAATATGTAAATGAAAATATGAAGTTTAAAGTAAAAAAA
>CANRHE010000194.1 GCA_947630335.1 uncultured Sphingobacterium sp. | reverse complement strand
ATTAGCTGTTTTATATTATCAATTTGGACGTTACTTAACTATTTCAAGTACTGCTAGGAATTCGGATAAAGCTCTTCCTCCTAATTTGCAAGGTTTGTGGGCACATCAAATTCAAACTCCTTGGAATGGCGATTATCATCTAAATGTGAACGCACAGATGAATCATTGGGGGGTAGAGGTTAATAATTTATCTGAATATCATCTCCCTTTTATTAATTTAATAAGTCGTATATCTAAAGAAGGTTATAAGACAGCAAAAGCTTATTATAATGCTCCTGGTTGGGTAGTTTATATGATGACGAATGTGTGGGGATATTCGGCCCCGGGAGAAAATGCTTCTTGGGGAGCAAGTACGGCCTCAGGTTGGTTATGTAACCATTTATGGGAGCATTATTTGTTCACTAAAGATGATAATTATCTTCAAGAGATTTACCCTATTTTGAAGGGAGCAGCGCAGTTTTATCAAGCAACTTTAGTTTTTGATCCAAAGACTAGAAAGTATGTTACATCTCCTTCTGTATCTCCTGAAAATAGCTTTAGAATGAATAATGGTAAAAATGCTTCAGTAGTTATGGGGCCAACCATTGACAATCAAATCATACGAGAGTTATATTCATCTGTTATCTCCGCTGACTCCATTCTCAAAATGAATGATTCATTTGCTAGAATTTTGAAAAACAGCTTAATAGACCTTCCTCCAGCTGTTACGATTAGTAAATCAGGTCGTGTAATGGAGTGGCTAGAAGATTATCAAGAAACTGAACCTACACATCGACACGTGTCTCATTTATATGGACTTTATCCAGCTCCTTTTATTTCTCCTAATACTACCCCTGAATGGGCTGAAGCTGCTCGAAAAACTTTGGAAGTACGCGGGGATGAGGGAACTGGATGGTCTCGAGCATGGAAAATTTTATTTTGGGCTCGCTTGCATGATGGTGATCATGCTTTGGAGATTTTAAGACAATTATTAAAGCCTGCATTTAAGGATGCAGAAACCTATAATGGTGTTGGAGCTGGAACATATCCTAATTTATTTTGTGCTCATCCACCATTTCAAATTGATGGTAATTTTGGCGGTTCTGCTGGTATTGCTGAAATGCTATTGCAAAGTCATGATGGTTATATTCATTTGTTACCTGCCTTACCTCAAGCTTGGTCTTCTGGAAAAGTTACAGGACTGAAAGCAAGAGGGGGGTATACAGTTGATATTGAGTGGAAAGATGGTGAGGTAATCAACTATGAAATTAAAGGTAAAAACGCTAAAGATGTAAAGGTGATGGTTTCTGGTATTTAATTTTTATTTATTAGTTATATATTTATTTTATTTTTAATTAATAATAAAGTTTCATATGTTTGGTACTAGCATGCTGAAGGATGGTCCTTTAGTGATAACCAATATTAATAAACTATATTATGAAAAGTCTAGTGTTTACACTGATAAGACTTTCATTTTTCATCTTTGTTTTATTAGCCGTATCGTGTAAGAAAGATGTTTCGATAGATGATTATGATGCTGTCTTTTCAACAAAATTCAATTTTTCTGGATTTACGAGTCAAGCTACTCCTTTAAAACCCGGTGCTAAATCAGCTTCTTCTTTAGGGAGCTTAACCGAGAATTCGGAGAGTTACTTGTATTTTTGGTCCTTTAATATGAGTAATTCTTTACCCGACATTAAATTTAATCATTTATTAAATCCTTCCATTGCGTCTGTCCATGGTGATTTAGCTAAAACCTACGTTAACTCTTCGTTTAATTTTGAATCATTTAAAGGAGGTAAAGCTATTGTTTTTTTTGGTACCACTGAGATTCTTATTAAAATGCCTATTCATGATGTGCAGGAGTTGACAACATTAGCTTTTGATATGGCGAGCACTAGTACAGGGGCTAAGGAATTTGATATTTATTATTCATTTGATAAAGGAGATCAATATAAAATATTACAATTAAATAATAAATTTAGTGATCCTGCAACATCAAATAAAAGACATCCTTATTCTTATAGTTTAGCGAGTTTAACGGATGAATTAATTAATTCAAATGACCTATGGATTAAGATTATTCCTAAGGAAGGTAATAGGCAAGGTGCTGGTATTTTTAATGAGAGTACTGGACAACTTCGAATAGATAATTTATATTTAAAAGGAGTTCCTCCCGTTAAGATTAGAACATTTGTTAATAAGTTACATTATTTTATCTTTGATAGTGAAGGAAATGAAGTGATTGTTTCTGGAGAGAATTCTTGGGATAATATGGAAGCTTTGGAGCTAGAACTTGCTTTAGGAAAATATCAAATCTGTTTTATTACTAATACCTCTGAGTCAGAATTAGTGATTCCTCCAAATTTGACGTTATCATCTTTTTATGTAAGTAATCTATTTTTTAATTCAAATGCTGAAATTTTTGGTTATATCGGTGATTTAGTTGTCAATAAAGAGCAGTCTATTTCTATTGAGCTTGAAAGATGGTTTAGTCAGGTGAAGATTGAGTTCACGGATGGTGAGGCATTAGAAGGTATAGCAAAGATTGTTGTAGAGCAAAAACATGCTCCATTTTTTTATGCCCCATTTAATTTTTCTATGATAAATCCTGTTACAGATCCTACTACTATTGAATATGAGGATGAGTTTAGCGATAGTAAACATATAATTTTTAATCAATTTTTAGGAAAATTAGCTGATTCAAAACAGGTTTCTTATGATTTACACATTTATGATATGACAGGAATATTAAAAACTGTTAGTCTCTCTAGTTCTATAAAAAATAATATGCAATTAATATTTAGAGGCGCTATCTTGCATGGATTAATTTATGGATCAGATTTCGCTATCTTTAAGAATGAAGATTGGAATGGAATAGAGAATGTAGATTTCTAATTCGGAGAAAAATTATTACAGTTAATGAAATAATATAGGCTTTTTTAGGATAAGCCTATATTATTTATGACTAGTTATTTTGTATTAAGGTTTGTCATTGTTAATTCGATTCCAATAGTTACAAAACTTAATATCATTTTTACGGCGTGATCTATTAATTGTGGTAAATCCTTTTGTTCTTCTTTATCAAATGGTCCCAAAACGTAGTCTACTTGTCTTCCCTTAGGATAGTTGTCACTAATTCCAAAACGTAGGCGGGGATAGTTTTGGCCTCCACAACTAGATTCTATTGAACGCAATCCATTATGTCCAGCTGCAGATCCTTTTGGTTTTATACGTAGAGAGCCAAATGGAATAGCGAGGTCGTCTACAATAACCATAATGTTTTCAATTGGAACTTTAAGTTGCTGCATCCAGTAATTAACTGCTTTTCCACTCAAGTTCATATACGTTGTTGGTTTAATTACATAAACATTGTGACCGCGTGTTTTAAATTCAGAATAGTAAGCGTGCTTCAGAAGAGACCACGTTGCACCAGACTCTTGTACAATCCTGTCTGCTACCATAAATCCTATATTGTGACGAGTATCCTCGTACTCTTTTCCAATGTTTCCTAAACCAATTATTAAAAAGTTCATGTTACAAAAGTAAAAAAATGATATTTTATTGTATACTAAAAAAGGCATCGAATTTCGATGCCTTTTTAATTTTGTCTAAGGACAAAGTTATTTTTTCTTTGCTCCGCCTTTTGCAGCTTTTGCAGCTTCTTGCTCTGCTTGACGTAAAGCACGAGACATGATAACTGAAACGATAGTATCGTCTGAGTTGTTTAATACTTTTGCATTATCTAACTCTATTTGACGAACACGGAAAGATTTACCAACCTCTAAAGATTCCATAGGAACATTAATTTCTTGAGGCATGTTAGCTGGTA
>CANRHE010000193.1 GCA_947630335.1 uncultured Sphingobacterium sp. | reverse complement strand
GACATAGCCAAGATACCTGCCAAATTAGTAGAGATAAAACTCTTTCCCTCACCCGAGGTGGTAGATGTCACAAATAGTACAGCAGAATCTTTCTTACCCCCTAACATAAAAGAAATGTTAGTCCGAAGAATACGAAACGACTCTGCCAAAGAGCTACGATCATTATCTATAATAATCGTTACATCAGATTTTGGTACTTCACCTAGAATAGGTGCTGCTAACGTTGATTTTAAATCCTTCCTCGTATGCACTTTATTATCTAAGAGCGTCTTGACATAGACTATAGCAAAAGGTATTAATAACCCCACAATAAGTGAAGCAAGTAAAATTATTGGCTTCTTTGGAGCGACTGGCTTTGTAGAAGAATAAGCTGAATCTATCACTTTAAGAATAGCGGGCGTAGCTGAAGCTTTGATTTCAGTCTCTTCTCGCTTTTGAAGCAAGAACAAGTATAATGATTCCACGATTTGCTGTTGCCGAGCAATCGTTTTGAAATCACGCTCTTGGTTAGGAATCTGTCCTAATTTCCCTTCGAACTTATTACGTTGCGTTTGTATAGAAACTACATTAGCTTGTAATACTTTACGATAATTAGCCAAAGAGTTCTTTAGGTTAGTACGGATATCCCTAATATTAACCTCTAGATTCTTGACGGTAGGATTATTGGCCGTCGAAGATTTTAAAAGATCTTCACGCTCTAAGATCAAGTCATTATATACTTTGATACTTGCCTCTATAGAGATGTCGCTAAGGCCCAAGTTAGAAGGTAGTAGTCCAAAATCATCAACCATAGAGCTCGCCATCATATCAGCTAACATCAACTGCGTTTGATATTCTACCAACTTCTTATCATTATCAGCAGCCGTATTCATATAAAGCTGGGCTTCAGACCCCATGTCAATAGTGCTATTTTTGTCTTTATAATCGGCAACCCGACTATCCGCTGAGGCTAAATCATCTCCTATTAACTTCAGACGACTATCGATAAATTCCGAGGTAGCCCGAACCACTTTATTTTTATCATTAGAGACATCTTGGTTATACTGCTCCACAATAGCATTAATAATCAACTTTGCTCTATCTACATTAGCGCTATTCATTGAGAAATTAACGATATATGATTGTTTCTCCTTATTAGGCGTAACCTGCACATCATTCATCAATAACTCGACTACGCGATCTATAGGACGAAGCGTAATTACTAACTCACCATGAAGCTTTTTATTGCCTTGCGGCGTAAGCATTATATCCCCAAAGGAAGTTTTTATTTTCTGTCCATAGCCATAGTTTTCAATGTGTTGATTATCCAATTCTACGATAAGCTGCCCATCGTTCTCATTAATTGTGAAGATATGCTTAGTTGAATCTAAGCTAGCCTGATTACCATCCAAGACCACCAACTTCACTGGTGACTGGTTTTCATTGATCTCGAGACTTTTTAGCTTAGATTGGTCCGTATATTGGATATTCAGCTTATGATGCTCTACTACCTTTTGAAAAATCCTTCTAGATTTAATCACATCAATTTGATCGGAGACAAAAGCCGGTGTACTCCCTCCTCCTGTTAAATTCGCCAATTCGGAAAGTCCTGCTAACTCGCCAGAGGCACTACTTTCATCTTGAAGTAAAATTTTAGAGGAGATGGTATAAATATTTTGGGCGTAGCGGAGATAAATAAATGCAGCAGCTACGCAAAGAATAACAGAAAGTACAAACCATTTCCAATACTGCAAATATTGATCTAAGATTTGCTGAATGTTAATATCTTGATCTTCTTCTTGTTTTGGATTAGTAGATGGGGAATGTGTGGACATAGCAAATTTTATGAACTAGATATTAGCGGGTCATAACCGATATAACCGATATAATTACCCCTGCAATTGACACGAATACGGAGGTGTTTTGTGTGTATTTTGATGATTGTATTTTGGCTCCATTAGGTTCGACGTAGATCACATCATTTTGGGCTAAGTAATACACTGGGGTATTTAGTGCATCACGCTTGGTGAGATCCACGCGATACTCCTTCTTTTGCCCATCTTGTTCACGAATCACTAGCACATTCTTACGCACACCATTTATGGTAAGGTCTCCCGCCATACCCAGAGCTTCTAGAATAGTTATCCTATCATTAGTAATAGGATAAGTTCCAGGATTACGTACTTCTCCCAGTACTGTAATTTTAAAATTACGTATTTCCATACTAACACCAGGGTTCAAGATATAATTAGACACCTCTTTTTTCAAAAGCTCTACTGCTTCAGCGCGAGTCAAGCCCTCTAAATGTACCTTACCTAATACAGGAAAGTCTATATTTCCAGCATCATTAATGACATAGGTAGGTATAAAAGGACTATTAGCTTGAAGAGTTGATCCCGTTCCCTGATAAGTGGACACCTGATTAAATGGCTGTGTAGCTCTGACATCATCTGCTGTGACTGATATCGCTAATATATCACCAGCCTGTAGCTTTGGCGCATTCAATTTATAATTTGCTTCCAGCGTAGATTGATCAGGTTGAAAATAAATGATATCTTTTTTGGAGGCACAAGACAAAAAAAAGAGGCTTACACATGCTAAGCAGATAATTCTAAACATAATGGTTGTTATCTAATGATTAACTTATGGTCAATATTTACCAAGTTCAGACAAAAGTACATTTTTGAGGTCAAAATTAAAAGTACAAACAAATAATCTCAACCTCAATAAGTATATAACCCTATATATCAATATAATGCTAGAAAGTTAACTTTACTATTTTGGCGATTCTATCCCTATCCGATGCGGAAAGATTTGATCCTGAAGGAAGACAAAGCCCATTCTCGAATAATGTTTCCGCTACATTATTACCATAATATGGTGTCCCTTCAAATACAGGTTGCATATGCATTGGTTTCCATAACGGTCTAGACTCAATATTATCGGCTAAAAGAGCCAACCTCAAATCTTCACGTGTAACACCTGTCACAAGAGGGTCTATTATAATAGCAGATAGCCAATGATTAGAATAATAATTAGAATCGGGTTCTACAAACACCTTAACTCCATCAACATCCGCAAATAGCTCTTGATAAAATGTATTCATACCTCTACGAGATTCTACGCGATTACTTAATACTTCCATTTGTCCACGACCTATCCCGGCGCAAATATTAGACATACGATAGTTATAACCAATATGCGAATGCTGGTAATGCGGTGCATCATCGCGTGCTTGGGTAGATAAAAAGACCGCTTTATCCTTATCTTCTTTTGTATGAGCTACTAATGCACCTCCACCAGAAGTAGTAATTATTTTATTACCGTTAAAAGACAATACCCCAAATCTCCCGAATGTACCACACGCCTGTCCTTTGTAAGTAGAGCCTAAAGCTTCCGCAGCATCCTCTATAATAGGTACCTCAAACTCTTGCGCAACAGCAATAAGCTCATCCATTTTAGCGGGCATACCATATAAGTGTACTACGATAATAGCTTTTGGTTTTTTATAATTAGCTATTCGGTCTTTGATAGCTTCACGCAGCGCTAGTGGACACATATTCCAAGTATCCATTTCCGAGTCTACGAAAACAGGCGTCGCACCTTGATAGACGATAGGATTTGCAGAAGCTGAGAATGTCATCGATTGACAAATTACCTCATCTCCATAGCCAACCCCACATTCGATTAATGCTAGATGCAGAGCAGCCGTACCCGCGCTCAACACAGCCACTTGTACATTTTGGCCCAGAAAATTCTCAAGATCTTTTTCAAAGCCATTTACATTAGGCCCCAATGGAGCAACCCAATTTTCGGCAAAAGCATCTTGAATATATTTTTGCTCGTTACCTCCCATGTGCGGAGAAGACAACCAAATT
>CANRHE010000192.1 GCA_947630335.1 uncultured Sphingobacterium sp. | reverse complement strand
AAAGATCCATCTCCAATCATAGCTACTACCGGACGATTACTACCACTGTTTTTCTGTGCTAAAGCAACCCCAACAGCTGCGGGTAATCCCCAACCTAGAGATCCACTTGCCATGGTGTATAGACCATCTTGCACAGTTACTGGCCAAGCTCTATGAAGATCCGCCACACTAGAGGGGGATTCTTGCACAAGTATACTATTCTTTGGCGTTACCTCCCTTACACTACGATAGACCTCTAAAGCAGTAATACCTTGGTGTTTGTTTAAATCTAACGCAGGAAACACTTCTTTTCTATGAACTATATTTTTTGGTTTTGTCGGCTGAGATTCTACTAATTCATTTAAAGCCTGTAAGGCAAGAGTTGGATTGCTAATTAAACTATCACCAACTGGAGCGCGTCCCGCTTCATTGGGGTCATTAGTAATATGCAATAACTCTAATCCCTTTGGTAAATAATCCCCTGGAACATATGGATAGTATCTAAATACTGGCGCTCCAATAACAAGAGCTAAATCATAGCCTTCTAGCTTTTTACTGAGTGGCTCAATTGCAAATGGTAACCCCCCAGCAAAGAGATCGTGATTCTCTGGAAAAGGAGTCTTTTCTGAAGATGGCGCCGAGAACACTGGAAGCTGCAACTTTTCGGCAAAGGCAATACCCTGTTCCCAACCATTGTGTTTGGCAATATCTGCTCCGTATATCAATACTGGATTCTTAGCCTTAGTTAGTCTTTCTGCAAATTCTTTTAAGCGCTCAGGGTCTGGACCTACTCTACTGGATACTGAACGAACTACAATATCTTTGGTACATTTCTTTTGCCAATCATCTAAAGGAATAGATATAAATACTGGTCCTGCTGGCTCTTGTAGGGCCATTGCATAAGCTCTCATTATAGTATCGGGGACATCTTCTGCTCTTTTAGGCTCATAACTCCACTTTACAAATGGTTTAGGCAACTCCTCGGGTTGAGCATTGGTAAGCCAAGGCTCTAAGAGTAGCATCTCCCTGGTTTGATTACCGGCGGTAATAATCATAGGGGTTTTATTCATAAATGCGGATAGCATGCCACTCATAGCATTACTTAATCCTGCAGAGGTATGTACGTTTACAAATCCTACTGTTCCAGTTGCCTGTGCGTAGGCATCGGCCGCGGCAACGGCAGAGGCCTCCTGCAACACCTGTATATAATTAAAATCTTTGGGGAAATTCTCTAAAAAGGACTCCTCGGTTGATCCTGGATTACCAAAAACAGTGTCAATGTTTAAACTTCTTAGTAACTCAAATGTTTTTTCTTTGATTGTTTTCATAATAGTAAGTTGATTGTTTAATCTTACTACAAGATACTACTAAAATTAAATAGTTTAACTATTTATAATTCTAATAAATAAAAAACAACTAAAAACACAACGATATTATATAACAAATACTCCTAATCCATACAGGTTAACTTAGAACTACTGATTAGTTAAACTCTCAAATATACTATTAAACACCCGAGAGAATTAAAGTTTTAATACTACATAAAAGA
Source organism: uncultured Sphingobacterium sp. (assembly GCA_947630335.1). Lineage (GTDB taxonomy): Bacteria > Bacteroidota > Bacteroidia > Sphingobacteriales > Sphingobacteriaceae > Sphingobacterium. The sequence continues at coordinate 2,378 of CANRHE010000192.1, read as the reverse complement.
TGCTTATAGAATTCATCCTATTATTTACTTACAAAAAAAGCAAACTTATTTATTATATTTTCAATGTATTCGAGACTAAATAACAAGCCTATATCTATAAAAAATAAATCTTCCTTTTCTCTAAAAGCTATAAGTTAAAAAAACAAAACACGCGCTATAAAAAAGCTAATCTCATACTATGATGAGACCAGCCTATAACATTAGATGTTTCAATAAAATATAAAGCGATTTATATTGAATATCTTAATGAGGAATTACTATGATAATAACATAAAAAGATGCGAGTATATCTACATTCAAGAGTAATCTAAAAACCATAAATTAAGGCACATAAAATCTAAATTAATTTTATTCCAAAAACTAACTTGTTGGATTAAATATCTTTGTTTATTTTTTTCTGTAACCTTGAATTATTATAATTAGGGTAAACTACATTTTTCTTTATTTTTACTTTACCCATAACCGTATAAACTAATATCCTATAGTTTATAAACCAACATAAAAAAGGAAGTACAAAATACAGGACATTCTTATCCAGGATAGCTACTATAATACAATAGATAGAAGTACATAGAAACAAAATTCCACATATTACTAAATAATTATTCAAAGATTGTACATTTCCCTTGAGCGGTATACTTCTTCTAGAGCTCCCTTCAAGTACTTGCTTACGCATTCCCAAACTTGGTAGAAGTAACAGTAACGTTAAAATAATTAGTTGCATAATGTCTTACTTAAACTTAATTGATGTCTTTTATAGTTTATAATTTTTCCTAGCTCCTATAAAACACTTATAAAATGTGGCAAATAATTCTAAATCTCCAAAAACATCTAAACACAATCTTTTCTCTTACGCTTAAACCTAGTTCTTTAAGTGGAAATATTACAGAGGATTTTTCAAATGGTTTGTGATATACTTATAGTTAAGTTACCAGCTGTATTCTCTTAATGGAAGAAGTAAACTCCTCCACAGGTAACAAACTATCATTTATTTGTGTGTCTAGAATAATTCTAGAAGAGCTAATTAGATTAATCAATCTATCTTTCTTCTGTAAGAATTCTAAGGACTTAGTTTCATTAGTCAGATTAGTATGGATTTGATCTTTCAACTGATCTAATCTTCTTAGTACTGAACTCTTTCTATCTTCTACAGCAAGTAAATGCTCTTGATTATACTTCCAAAAAGCTTGCTTATTTTTATACTTAGTTTCAAGAAAATAATAGTGTTGTTCAATAGGCTCCAGCGCTTTAAGCCACTCTTCGTAATAAACATGCTTGTATGTATTGGCCCAACCCAATGTGAGATAAATCATAAGCTTACTAATTTGCGTAGGCTCTTGTTCCAATGCATACTTGTAGTAATCGTATTGATTATGATAAGTACTTTCCACTGGAATTAACTTCTTTCTCAATTCTACAGAAATGTTTTTTATATCCTCTAGATAAATATTAATGTCACGCAGCTCAATTAATAACTTGCTACTCTCAGCAATTTTATTAGAAAGTCCACTAGAGCTAATAACAGGGTTTAAATCCTCTACCAAAACTTGTTCTACAAGACTAAAAAACATATCGTTATACTCTTTTGTCACCGGTACCACAATATTTTTAATTGTATCGAATAGTACGATCAATTCAGATAGAACATTTTCAAGTTTTTCTACATCTTCGTTGAAGCTACGATCTAAAAAATCTATTTCTTGTTTTAACTGCCTGACAATTTCACTAGACTTCAAAGTAAATTTAGCTTTATCTTCGGTTTGATCGATTTGATATCTAACAAGACTAGAGCTTTCATTTACAGAATCATTCTCCAACAAACTAAAAAATATAGGACACTGTTCACTAAGAATGTCGAATTTCAAATTTGGTTGATTCTCTAGATGAACGTTCTCATGCCATTGTACCTGTTCTAACTCAAAAGCTTTCAATTCATCTAAACTTAGCTTCTTTTCGAAAATAGAAAAAGTTATAAATAATAGATCTTCTCTAGAATATCTTAGCTTATTTCTTATTTGAGAAAAATCACTAAATAATCTCTGAACATCATCTCTAGTGTTGTGATATGATTCAACTATTTCCGAATGAGCCTGGTAAATAGCTAATGCGTACAGATACCATGGGTTAACTTGCGTATTGTCTTGTAAAGAATAAATATTTGCTTCTATTTCTTTCCTCTTGATTAGTTCCTTCGCATTATCTACAAGAGTATTAAAAGAGTCACTAGATAATTTGGGACTATTTTGTTCTAATTCATTGAACAAATTATTCAGATATTCTTTTTGTTGTGTTAATTGTCCTGGAAATAAAGCAATAACTCGAGTATCCACAGAAAGAGGATCTATTGCAAGTTCAGATTCGATATGATCCTTAACAAA
>CANRHE010000191.1 GCA_947630335.1 uncultured Sphingobacterium sp. | reverse complement strand
GAAAGAAATGGGCTTGCCTTTTAGTCCTACTTCTAAGAGTGTGCCAACAATCGCTCTTACCATATTTCTTAAAAAACGATTAGCACGTATATGAAATACTAAGTTATCATTTTGCCATTCCCAATATGCTTCTTTAATAGTGCAAATATTGGTAAAAACTTGTGTATTTGACTTGCTAAAACATTCAAAATCCTTAGTTCCCAAAAGCTTTTGAGCAGCAAGATTCATTAGTTCGACATTAGGAACATCGCGCAAAAGCCATGATCTATTCTGTGAAAATGGATCTTTTTTGAAGTGAATATGATATTCATAAGCTCTTTCTATAGCGTCAAACCTTGCATGAGCATCTTTGGCGACGTGCAAGATTCTGTTAATCGATATATCAAATGGTAAAAGAGCGTTAAGCGAATGTAAACATCGACCAGTATTAGACAATAATCGAGTATTTGTACTGTCAAAATGCACAAAGAGTTGTTTTGCATGAACACCTGTGTCTGTGCGGCCTGCTCCTACTGTTTCTACTTTCTCTCTTAAAAAGGTATATAATGCATGATCTAATTTCTCTTGTACTGCAATTGCATTTGGTTGAGTTTGCCAACCATGATAAGCTGTTCCGTCGTAAGCTATTTCTAAGAAAAATCGATTTGTACTCTCCACATTACAAAGTTATGAAAAACATTCTTTGTAATTTGTCATGCTTGTCAAATCTTTGTTAGCTAGTAAGAATACTTTTTAGGGCGGCAATTTTGGTCATTATACTCACTTTTGTGCTCTTTATCTTATATTTGTATTGTAAACGATAAAAAAACAAGACATGTTACAACGTATTCAAACCATTTGGTTGCTATTAGCATCATTAGCACTTTTAAGTTTATTCTTATTTCCTTATGTGAGCTATATAGACTTAGTAGGATTAGGTAAAATGATATTTATTACCGGAGAATATGGGTCTGTAAATAATGAGTTGATCAAAAATGAAGGTTATATACTTCAAGTGGTCTCCACTATTATTTTAGCTATAATACCTTTGTTTACGATATTTCAATTTAAGGATCGTAAGCTACAGTTGAAGTTAATTTATATAGAAATAGCTTTGATATGCCTGTTCGCCATTTGGTTGTTCATTTCAGCTAATGCTACCTTGTCTTTGATTAATCAGCATGTAAATGCGCAAAATATCGGTGTAGGATTCTTTTTATTGCCTTTATCTGTTATTTTTCTAACAATGTCGATGGGTGGAATTCGTAAAGATGAAAAATTAATTAAATCAGCTGATCGTTTACGCTAGATGATGAAGAATTGGCTGTTATTTTTTGTGTGTATCTATTGTTGTATTGAAGTTTCACTTGGACAGACGAAGGAGTATTCAAGTATAGATATTGATGAAATTGAAGTTACGGTGCAATCCGTTGAATCCTCTCCCAAGGGTGATACCACGACCGTCATTCTAATTTTGCAATCTTATTTGAAACAGAATAGAGAACTTAAGTTAAATACATTTGCGTCTGGATTGGTTAGTCCACAAGGAAAGATTATGTTCTATAGTACTATCTCTTGTGGTAATGTAAGAATTGATTTTAAAGATAAGCAGAATTATATTCACTATTTATTAAATAGAGATCAACCTGTTACATTAGTTATTAAAACTGTGGGATGGCAAAAAAGGTGGGGTAAACCGCAGCAGGTTAGATTAACAATAGAGGATCACCTAGAAGAAGGTAAATTTCTTCAAACGGACATTAATTTATAGAAACATAAAAAAAACCCTTTTTCAAGGGTTTTTTTTATGTTTCTATAAAAACTTGCACGCAAATTGTATATTTATAAATAGTCAACTTTAATTATGGGTGGAAGCATTGCTTTTTTTTATAAGTTTCTTGCAATTCTTTTCTTTGTGTCGTTACAAAGCACTCAGTTATTGGCACAAACTCCCCTAAAAGGTAAGGTTGTTGATGGAGATACCGGTAAGGCTGTAGCAGGTGCTACTATTCGATGTTCTGCTCATTATGATGCGGTGTCTACTGCTGCTGATGGTACTTTTCTAGTTTATATTGATTCTGCTGTCCTAGAATTGAGTATAAATGCTTTAGGTTATCGTACTAAGGTGTTTACTATTCATGATGCTACAGATGAGAAGGTCTTTCTATTAGAGAGAGAGGATACAGAAATAGAAGCTGTAGAAATAACTAAAAAGCAGAAGTATAATAAGAACAACCCTGCAGTTCAAATTATAGATTTAATAATAGAAAATAAGAAGTTTAATAAACTCTCAAGAAAAGATAGCTTATACTATAGACAATATGAAAAGGTCAAATTTGGCCTAGTTAACCCAGTCAAAGGCTTTTCTTCAAAGCTTGGTGACATGAGTTTTTTCTTTAAGAATCTAGATTCCACGTTAATTAAAGGAAAACAAGTCTTAGCTATTTATTTGGATGAGGAGGTGTCGGATATATATGTCAAACAAAATCCTGCACGCACCAAACAAATTATAATAGCTGAAGAGAAAACTGTTTTTGACCCGAGATACATTAATAATCATAATATTGAATCTTACATCAACTATATCATTCAACCCGTAGATATTTATGATGAAAGTATTTTCTTTCTAAACAAACTATTTTTAAGCCCTATTGCTGACCGAGCAAAGACTTATTATAAATACCATATTGTTGATACGGTGTGGTGTGGTGGCAGTGGATTGAATATACGTATTAAATTTGAACCATTTAATAAGGCAGATCTTTTGTTTAGTGGAGAGTTATTAGTACCTATGAATGGGCGCTATGCTGTACAACGCGCTAAAATGGCAGTTGGTAAGGAAGCTAATCTTTCTTGGGTCACAGCATTAGAAATGACCCTATCTTATTTTCAGAATCAAGATGGTATAATGCTTCAAGATACTTCCCATGTGCTCGTTCAATTTGGTAATGGTAAAAATGATCTTCTGTTTGGTGAACGAATGGCGGTAAATCAGGATTATAATCTAAAGTATCCTATTAATAAGAATATTTTTCTTGGTGCACCAGTCGAGTCTAGATTGAATCAAAATATGCCTATAAGTGAATTGAGGCCTATTGAGTTAAAAGTATCAGAGCTGTATACTTATTTAAATGTTGATAGTATCAATCATCTTAAGTCATTTAATACTATAGCTGCGGCTGGTTACGTAGTGTCTCAAGGTTATTATCCATTTAAGGCTTTTGAGTTGGGACCATTAGAATACCTCTTTCACAGAAATAATATGGAAGGTAGTCGCGTTCGTTTGGGGGGGAGAAGCACGCAATACCTTTCTGACAAAGTGTATCTACAAGGTTACCTAGCATATGGTTTTGGAGATCAGAAAGTAAAATATTATCTAAAATCTGCTTTTTCATTGAATGGCAAATCAGTTTCTACTTTTCCTGCTCATTATATTGAAGCTGAGGTACAACACGATGTTATTACCCCAGGACGTAGTTTAGGTTTCTTGAAGGGGGATAGTTTTTTTCGGAGTTTTGGTAATAACAGACCTACTAAATGGTTTGATATGGATGCGTATAGGTTAGGACATTTAGTAGAGTTTGGTAATCATGTAAGTGTTCGGACTAGCTTTACATATCAAAGTAGGACTCCATTAGGAGATCTACACTTTGTGTCGTCTGGAGACACGAGCCACTTTCTTAAACATATTAATACCAACGATATTGAGGTTAAGTTACGCTGGGCTCCTTTCGAGAAGTTTTATTACCGCAATTTAGAACGAAACACTATCATTGAGAACCATCCCGTCTTTACCCTTCAATATAATAAAGGTATAAAAGGACTATGGGGTAGTGGATATAATTATGATGCGCTACGATTATCAATTACCAAGCGTTTCTTTATGAATCAGTTGGGATTTGGCGACTTGACAGTTTCAGGAGGTAAAATTTGGGGAGTGTTACCTTATCCATTATTAGAGATTCCTAATATACAGGATATTGTAGATCGTCATTCTATTTCGTACGAACGGACAAGCCCCATGGAGTTTGTGGCGGATCGTTATATTAAATTTGCATATGACCATTCTTTTAATGGATTTATTCTTAATAAATTACCTTTTAT
>CANRHE010000190.1 GCA_947630335.1 uncultured Sphingobacterium sp. | reverse complement strand
GTTGTAGCTGTATGTGATGTTGATTTGAGGGGTGAGGATAGCTTTAATAGTTTGATGGAAGATCTTATAAAAGATAATGGTCTTGAGCTAGTTAGAGAAGCTGCTCTCGCTGCTGGTGTTCAGGGTAGGGTGATGAGGACACTAGTGCTTATTACTAATTGCCGTAAGGCACATTCCTTTAGGTAGGGGTGTAAGGCAAGTATTTTTTTTAGTTTAGGAGTTTTACGCATGAAAACACTCAAGTTACGGGTTCGAGATAAACACGCTAAGGCACTGGACGAATTAAGCCGTTCTGTGAATTTAGTTTGGAATTACGTTAATGATTTAAGTTACACGCATTTGCAGCGGACGGGTAAGTTCTTTTCGGCTTATGAATTAAGCGAGTACACTAAAGGAAGTGGTGAGTTTTTAAACTTACACAGTCAAACGATTCAAGCGGTGAATGAAACTCATGCAAAGAGCCGTAAGCAGTTTCGTAAAGCCAAATTAGCATGGCGGACTAATAACCCGAAGGCGAAGCGTAGATCACTTGGTTGGATTCCGTTTAAGAAGTCGGCAATTAAACACGTAGCTTCACGCCAGACAGGGTTAAAAAGCTTAAAAACAACGTTACAGTTTAGTTTAGCCCAAGGTAATAAGCTCATGATTGATGTATGGGATAGCTATAACCTTAGCCTATATCAAATAAACACTTGCAATATTGTGCAAGATAGCCGTGGGAGGTGGTATGCTTGTATAACTGTTAAAAATTATCCTAAAACTGAGTGTGGAGCAGGTGGTGTAGGTATTGACTTAGGATTAAAGGAAAGCGCCACTACCTCAAACGGAGACAAACTCAAAATTAAACAAACACAAAAATATGCTAAAAAATTAACTATTGCTCAAAGAGCTAAAAACAAAAATCGTGTCAAGGCTATCCATGCTAAAATCAAGCATACACGCCAAGACCTTATCCATAAATTCACCACTGGATTAGTCAAAGATAACGCTTTAATCGTGGTTGGTGATGTAAAAACCACCCAATTTAGTAGTAAAAAGGGAAAACTATCTAAAAGTGTGTATGACGCTGGATGGTTTGAAATAAAACGACAGTTGACTTATAAATGCGAGCACGCAGGTTGTCGTTTAGAAGTAGTAAATGAAAGTTACACCACCCAAACCTGTTCGTGCTGTGGAAGTCGAGACAGCAGTCCTAAAGGTAGAGCAGGTTTGCGAATAAGAGAATGGACTTGTGCAAAGTGTGGCACACGGCATGATAGAGATATCAATGCAAGTAAGAACATTCTTGCGGTTGGGCTTGGCCGTCTGGAAGCAGGAATCCCCTCCTTAAAGAGAGGGGAGGAAGTCAATACTAATATTGAGTATAAGGAGAAATGATGAAAGATGTTAATAAAATAGGTTTACCAACAATCAGGCTAATCATGCTGAATGGCCCTGCTGGTTCTGGTAAAGATAAGTTTGTTGAGATGTACAAGGATATTGCTAGGGGTGAATATGTTAAGCACCTGAAGTTTGCTAGTGATTTAGCAATACAGACTAGTCGTATTCATAGTGTAGATAAGGAGACATGGGATACGTGGTATTCATCCCAAGAACTGAAGAACTCCTTTAAAGAGGAGTTAGGTTGTAGTCCAAGGCAAGCTATGATTGAAACTTCGTACTGGGCTAAATACCATGCTGGACAGGATTGCTACTCAGAGGCTACAGCACAAAGGGTAGAGGAGGCTATTAGACAAGGGTATAGACACATTTTAATTTCAGACTTAGGTCTTCAAGAGGAGCTGGAGTATATGTGCTCATACGACTTCTCAAATACCCTAGAGAAATATCACCACCTTTACTATAAGAGATACACCGATGTTCTAACAGGTAGTTTTTGGCTATCTAAGGAATTGGTTACTATAACAAGAGAGGGCCATACATTTGATGGGGATAGTAGGATATCTACCAGAGGGGTAGACAGGTTTGACAATAGGGTGGTTGACAAATGGCACACTGTGCATAATTTAGGGGATCAATCCTATTTAGAAGAGGCTCGTAAGGTGTACAAGAGATTTTCTGAGTAATACCTATACCTACCTTGCTATAGGCAATAAAAAAGCCCTGTAAGGCTTCTTAGGGCTTTACAGGGCTAATATGGTACTACACGTCAATTTAATATTGCTTCTTAGTATTTATTGTTATTATTCTTTTAACTTTGGTTGGAAGTTTTGTTGAGGGGGGAACAGTCTAAGCATATAATCCAACCTTCCTAGAATATCAGACTTCATTTCATTCTGCTGTCTAGTGAAGTCTGTCTTTAGGTTAAGCATCTCCCCAGACCTTTGATTAATAGCCTCTCTTAACTCTTCTCTACTAGCTTTCTCTTGGAATAGTATTTGCACTTGCCTTTCCACGCTTTCCAACCTTTCCACGCTCTGGTTGTATACACTAGCTCCGATAGCAATAACAAGTCCTACAATCCAATAGCTGAATTTGGATAAGAACGTATTAACTTTATTTGTGAAAGTGTGCTCACTAAGAGCTTGTGAATTTGTCATATCCTAATCCTTACTTACATCTTTAATTGTCTCATTCCACTCCTCCAAGCCCCTTACAACCCCCTTGTAGCGTCCAATACACACTGTATTGTCCACGTATGCCTTGGCCAGAGAATCAACCGTCTCTCCAACACCAACAGGCTCACAAGGGTATATAATAAGGCTAGTTGGGATTGGGGCAGCGACTTCCACGTACTCTTTCACATAGTTCGTTGAGCACGCTGATAGTGCTGCTATCCAGCCTATGGCTAAGAGCCACTTGAGCTTGATACTTAATCTCTTCAACATCATTATCCTCTGTTGTGTGGTCTCCTACTTTGCCTAGGGACACTTTGTTATTGTTAATGGATAAAGCCTCTTTCGCTCTCTCCAATACCCCATCCCACTCTTTCCTATCTTCCTCTCTATTCTTTACAATATTATCTGCACTATCCCTTAGTTCTTTTAGTGTTTTATTTTCTTGAGATAAGGTGTCTAAACTTTTATTTAAAGTCACTACCTGATGCTCTAGTTCTAAGGATTTAGTTTTATAAGAATGTAATGATAATGAAAGAAATAAGGAAAGAGATAGGAGTATTACAATCCCAGCGATATAAAATTTATGGGACGTTTTCATAACCACTCCTATTTATTAGTTGTTAAGGAGACAAGCTCTATTAGCTCTCCTAGTGTGGTTTGTGGGTCATAAGGGACTTCCCCTAGACACCACCTCCTCTCCTCTTCCCTACGTACCTCCAGACCCCTTAGCTTCTTCTTTTGTGCATAAACCCACCTAGATAGCTCATTACAAGCTGCTATATGGTTACCACTATTGAGGTTTCTAAGGAGTGTGGAGGTTGCAAGGTTGCCCTCTCCAACATTATATGCAAAACTAATTAAAGCTGCTTTCTGATAGTAAGAGGCATACTCTACTTTAACTATCCTATCTACTGCTCTCTCGAAACTCTGGATAGACGTTGTGAGCATCTGTAAACACTCATCTTCTGTATACCTCATACCCTCTCTAATAGTTCTTCCATATAAGTCTTTTCCAGTCTGACCATAGCAAGCTGTGTCAATTCCAACAGGGTCTTTATAAGCGATATGAACCCCTTGGCTATTAGTGACACTCCCTTCATAGGGAATTATTAGATACCCTCCAGCCAATGCTGCTGAGACACTAAGTCCTAGGGCAGACAGCCTCTTGGCCAGTTTATGTTTAGACATATATTACCCTTAAATAAAATCAGGCTTAGATGGCCATTCTACATCATTTGGGAATCCCTCTTGTTGGGGCACATCAAGCAGCGCTTGACGATAAGCGGCTAATTGAGACTTTTCTTCTTCGCTAAACTCTGCGTATCTGAGGGGGTTACTAACAACCTCATCAAGCTCAGATAGGAGTTGGTCTCTTTGCTGCCTGATTTCAGAAGATTTCTGCTCATCTGTGCTAGGGCCGTCATATGGTGCCACTTCACCAAACTTACCCTCTTTAGCTAAAGAGAATATCTCTCTACCATGAACCTCTGAATCATCAGGTGAGGCTGTAAAGGGGATATCCCCATGGTCTGGGTGCTCCC
>CANRHE010000189.1 GCA_947630335.1 uncultured Sphingobacterium sp. | reverse complement strand
ATACAATGAGCAGAATAGAAACAGATCTAATCCATCATGGAAAAGAATACAATACAACAAGAGCTGTTGTAAGTCCTATATATCAAACTTCAACATACTTTGCAGACAGTAACTTGGAGGATTACATTCAATCCGCTACAATGCCTAAGCATCCTGAATTTTATCATAGGCACGGCAATCCTACCAATAGCCAAGTAGCGAGTATTCTAGCAAAATTAGAAAATAAGGAATCCGCATTGGTTCTAGCGACAGGTATGGCTGCCATCAGTACAGCTCTATTAGCAACGCTCAAAGCTGGAGATCATATAGTAGCCCAACAGGCTCATTATTCAGGTACAAGTTTATTCTTCAAAGAGTTCCTTCAAGACTATGGAGTGACTATTACTTTTGTAAAACAGTCGGATAACGAGTCCTTTAAAGAAGCTATACAGTCAAATACCAAAGTAATATATATCGAGACTCCCTCAAATCCTAACCTAGAGATTACTGATTTGAAATTTATAGGCCAGTTAGGGAAAGAAAAAAATATTGTTACGATAGTGGATAATACTTTTGCTTCTCCTATTAACCAAAGACCATCTGATTATGGGATTGATGTAATTCTACATTCTGCAACAAAATATCTTGGCGGACACTCTGACCTAACAGCAGGAGTAATCTGCGGTACAGAAGAGTTCATTAATAAGGCTTGGCGCCGATCTTTGGTACTCGGGGCATCCCTTAGCCCATTTGACTCTTGGCTGTTGTTAAGAGGGTTAAAAACACTATCCTTACGGGTTAAACAAATTAATAGTAATGCCTTGGCACTCGCTCAATGGTTTGAGACCAACAAAGCCATCCGAAAAGTAACATACATCGGTCTTCCTTCTCACCCGCAATATGAACTCGCACAATCACAAATGAAAGGCGCCACTGGTATGATCTGTATTGAAGTAAATGGAGTTACTGAAGAAGAAGAATTCAGAAATGCACAAGCCATTCTAAATAAGTTAAAATTATTTGCTAATGCCGCTAGTTTAGGTGGTGTAGAGTCATTGGTGGTACATCCGGCAAGTATGTGGGGCTCTCATCACAGCAAAGAACAAAAGGAGACCTCTGGAATAAAAGGTTCTATGCTACGTATATCAGTCGGTATCGAAGATATTGACGATATTATAAATGATTGGGATCAAGCTACTGCAGATTTATAAATAACAAAGAGCCATGGACAAAAAGTTCATGGCTCTTTAATAAATAAACTATTATATTTCGACTATTAATTTAATAGTTCTGCTAAAGTAGCTTCAAGTTCTTCACCTCTTAAATTAGAGGCAACAATACGTCCCTCTTTATCTAAAAGATAGTTTTGAGGAATACCTTGGATAGAATATAATGCAACTACTGGTGATTCCCAAAATTTAAGATCCGAGACATTCGTCCATTGTCCTAAACCATCTGCTTCAATCGCCTTTATCCAATCCTCTTTTTTGCCAGGACGATCCAAAGAAACTCCCAAAATTGTAAAATCCTTATCTTTGAATTGATTGTATGCAGCTACAACATTAGGATTCTCTTGACGACATGGTCCACACCAAGATGCCCAAAAGTCTACTAACACATACTTACCACGTAAAGAAGACAATGCTACTTCTTTACCATTAACATCCGGAAGTGTAAAGTCTGGTGCAACCTGCCCTACAGCCAATTTGATCATATTATTGATCTTATCATTTAAAGATTTCCCTTTATTAGAATTTTTTAAACTAGAATCTAACGTGGCGTACAGCGTTTGAAAATCAGCAACGTTAGAAGGTTCTAACCTATCATCTAGGATACTCAAAGAGACATAACTACCCGGGTTCGCCTTAATAAAATCAACATCGATAATCTCTTGTTGATCCATCAGTTTGCCGTAGGTATTTTGAATTTCCTCCATATAGCCTGGAGCATTACGTTGCTCATCAGTAGCATCAGCGTAACTAGCTATCAACTTCTCAGCAGCAGCTTTAATTTCAGCACTCGCCAAATCGTATTTAGCTAAGTCATCATTGATCTTATTTCCTGCTAGCTTGGCATTTTTCAAATTTTCACCTTTGAGGGTAATAACACCTTTACTAAGAAAAATATTTCTATAATCTGGATCTTCCAATTGACGAAGAGGCTTGCCTTCTGCTGAGACTACTACTACCGCTTCGACAGGATTCTGCACTACACCATTAAAGCTAAATACTCCATTTTTTACCACAGCAGAGTCTAATTGTCTTTGACCTCCTTCAGCATATTGTAAATAAACTTTTGCTGGCGCATTTAATTTACCAATATTACCTTTTATTGTAAACTCCTCTTGAGCAAACAACATGGTGGGTAAAAGACCTATTGCTAATAAGAACTTATTCTTCATGTATTCAAATTTTATTATAAGACTATCTAAAAATACTTTAGTTTAAAAAATTCATTAAGACTACCATCTACCGCTTGCTCCACCGCCACCGAAGCTACCGCCACCGAAGCCCCCAAAGCCACCGCCATCACTACTACCGCCTCCAAAACCACCGAAACCGCCTCCTGAATCACGATCACCGCCACCGCCACGACCTAGGCCATTCAATAACATCCACCAAAATAGATCAGAACCACCTTTGCCATCAATGACTCTACCGCGACGACCATTACCTTTGCCACCGCCTCCTTTTGAAATGATAGCAATCGCTACAACTACAATGATGACTACAATAATCGAACCAACGGCTCCATCAGACTCTTCTGCCTTTCTTTTCTTCTTAGGATCTGCTTTGTACTCTCCTTTGACATAAGCAATAATAGAACTCGTTGCCTCATTAATGCCTGTATAATAATCACCCAGTCTAAAAGCTGGCGTAATATCATCTTCAATAATTCGGTATGCTATAGCATCTGGCAAAGCTCCCTCAACACCATAGCCTGTCTGGATAGTAACCGCTCTATCTCCAATGGCTATTAACAGTATAATACCATTATTATACTCCTTTTGGCCTACACCCCATTGCTGAGCTAAGCGTACTGCATAATCTGCTATATCATACCCATCTGTATTCTGAACTAGAACGACAGCTATTTGAGTAGAAGTACTATCCTCAAAAGCGAGCAGCTTATTCTCCAGGGCATTTACCTCAGACGGGGTCAACGTATTCGTAAAATCGCTAACTAATCCTTTTGGCTGAGCCGGGAAGTTTTGTCCTAAAACATACAGGGATATAAACGTCAAACTTATTATTAAACCAATTGATTTAAGAATAGTTCTATTAAAAAAAGTGTCATTTCTAAGCATCAAAGTTAAGTTTAATTCGCTCCAAAGTGGATTTCATTTGGCAACTCGTTGATATCATCTTCTTGTTTTGGGAAAAAGGTATGTAAGCGATCGCCGGCATTCACTATGCCCTCAACCAAACCCTGAACATAATCCCCCGCACGAAAATGAACTAACATCTTCTCTTTAGTACACTCCCAAAAATCCTCCTCTACCTGGCCATGTATGCCTATATCTCCTATAATAGCAAATTGCCTATCCACTAGTGCGAGATATATTAATACACCATTCCGACGAGCTGTCTTATGCATACCAAGATCAGCGAAATATTTAGCAGCTCTGTCTCTTGCTGACATCTTTCCTACAACTTGTTCGACGACAATTCGTATTTCGCCAGAGGTACGATTCTCGGCCAAACTAACTGCGTGGGTTACTCTTGCTTGATCATCTGAACTCAGTATAGACATAGTATTTGTTTTAAAAAAAAAGTGAAGAATGATACTGTGATGTACCATCATTCACCTTTTTAAGTATATATAATCTTGTGATTACTACTCGTTAATTAAAAGGCTACTGTTGGTGCCTTATCAGAACCTTCTGCTGCCGTAAATGTACCTTTTGCTTTAAATCCAAAGATACCAGCCATTATATTGTTTGGAAAGCTTCTGACTGTAGTGTTGTACTGTTGTACAGCTTCATTATAAGCTCTTCGTTCAACTGTGATACGGTTCTCCGTACCCTCCAATTGAGCTTGCAACTCTTTAAAATTGGCATTAGCTTTCAAATCTGGATAAGCCTCCACGCTAACTAACAAACGACCAATAGACTGCGAAAGAGCATCTTGTGTTTTTTGGAATTCTGCTATCGAAGCCTCCGAAAGATCATTTGGGTTAACGGTAACTGATGTTGCTTTAGCACGCGCTTCGACTACAGC
>CANRHE010000188.1 GCA_947630335.1 uncultured Sphingobacterium sp. | reverse complement strand
GTAGAGCTTAAGACTTGGTGGGCCTATGGTTTAGTGATAGGTTTGGTACTGTTAGGTATTTACTTAATAGTAGGTACAAGCTGGATGACGATGATCGGATCCTATCATTAATATGGATTTAAAAGTTTAAACAAAAAAGCGGCTGATATCTTATCAGCCGCTTTTTTGTTTAAACTAAATATTCGAATAATGTTTGGTCTTTATTGACTTCAATGTAGTCAAATTTATAAGCTTTAAATCGTTCGATTAATGGTACGTAATCTTTAGGACTGTTTAGTTCAATACCTATTAAAGCAGGGCCGCGCTCGCGTTCTGTTTTCTTGATATATTCAAAGCGCGTAATATCATCTTTAGGACCTAGAACTTCTGTCACGAGTAAACGTAAGGCTCCAGGTCTCTGTGGAAATCGTACAATAAAATAGTGTTTGAAGCCTTCATAAAGCAATGACATTTCTTTGATTTCGCTCATACGATCGATATCATTATTGCCACCCGAGATAATGCAAACGACTTTTTTGCCTTTAATCTCTTCTTTATGAAATTCTAACGCTGCAATGGATAGTGCTCCTGCCGGCTCTACCACTATTGCGTCTTTATTATATAATTCTAATATTGTGGTGCAGATCTTGCCTTCTGGTATAGGTTTGATAGATGTTAAGAGTTGTGAGCTCATAGCGAAATTTAAACTACCTACCTTTTTGACAGCTGCTCCGTCTACAAATTTATTGATTTTATCGAGCTCAATGGGTTCGCCATGTTCCATAGCAGCTAACATAGAGGCAGCTCCTTCGGGTTCTACGCCATATATTTTTGTTTGAGGTGAATGCTTACTAAAGTGGTAGCTAACACCAGAAGACAAACCGCCGCCCCCGATGGGTACTATAACTGCATCTACATCCTTTTGATCTTCTAAAATCTCTACGGCTACTGTGCCTTGTCCTTCAATAATTTGTATATCGTCGAAAGGAGGGATGAAGGTCATGTTATGCTCGGCTGTGTAGCTCAATGCTGCTTTCTGACAGTCATCGAAGGTATCTCCTGTTAGGATGATTTCGATATTGCCATTGCCCCACATTTCGGTTTGCGTTATCTTTTGGCGTGGAGTAGGACCAGGCATGAAAATCACGCCTTTAATATTGAGTTTCTTACAAGATAGAGCTACGCCTTGTGCATGATTTCCTGCACTGGCACAGACTACGCCACGTGATCTTTCTTCATCCGATAAGCTTGATATTTTGTTAAAAGCTCCACGTAGCTTGTACGAGCGTACGACTTGTAAATCTTCACGTTTTAAGTAAACTTCGGCACCATACTTCTCCGAAAGATGGATGTTGTATTGAAGGGGAGTACGTGTTATTACATCCTGTATTCTTTCTTTGGCTTGTAAAGAATCTATATTTAAGGTTGTTAAATCTAAGCTCATATTTTATAATTTGATTAGCTGCTTGCGATCTATATAGTGTTTTAAGAAATTAATTGTCACTTGATCAATAAACTCAATTCTATTTTTAGAAAATGAATTATTACCTGAGGAATAGAAATTAAACCCTATGTAATTAATCATTTGATTCTGGTCATTATAAAAAATAAACAAGTGACTAGGGTCTGTTACATATATCCGCTCTGGAAAGTCCCGAGTCCTTCCCCTTGCATATCCAAATATACCATTTGGGTCTTCAAGATAGTGTTTATAGGCTTCTTCAGCCATTTTATAAGCAGTTTCCACATTACTGCTATTAATCAAAATATCCGAAATTTCTGTTATATCTGAGTTTTGTAATAAAATGGAGTCACTTGCTGTTTCTTTCCACTCTTTCACAAGCTCATCATATGAAAAGCCAAATGCTGAGGTGTCAGATGGAAGGTTGGAAATGGGAGTGCATTTATATAAAAGTATTGAAGAAGCATTTTTAAAAGGTACCATCTCTAGTCTTTCTTCTGCTTTTATATATGCTTTTCCTACATATTCTTTTTCAAAATCAGCTAACGTCTTTTTTCTTTTTTGTCCGAAACAAAGACTACTTGGTACAACAAGTAACAGTACAATTAAAAGAAGTGCTGATTTTGTGTTACACATTCCAGAAGAATTTTTATTCGCCATCACTATGTTTTATAAAAATGATGGCGAATGAAATAAATTTATTTTACTAAAGACAGTAAGTCTTCGTCAGTTATTTCTTTTTTTGAATCTGCTAAAGTTAAAAAGCATTTATATACTTCGGCAAGACGGTCTGTATCTAACTCGTGGCCTAAGCGTTGTAAATGATGTTTTAATGCATGACGTCCCGAACGAGCGGTTAGAATGATATCAGCTTCTTCCAAACCTACATCCTCTGGACGAATAATTTCATAAGTCTCGCGGTGCTTTAAGAAACCATCTTGGTGTATACCTGATGAATGTGCGAATGCATTACGACCTACGATAGCTTTATTTGGTTGGACTGGCATATTCATCATGTCAGATACTTTACGCGACATGTATGTGAACATTTTGCTGTCGATATTGGAAGTCAAACCGCCAAACGCTTGGTTGTGTACTTTTAGAATCATTGCTACCTCTTCTAAAGAAGTATTACCAGCACGCTCACCAATACCATTGATGGTACACTCTATTTGACGTGCTCCATTTTGGATAGCAGCAATTGAATTGGCCGTTGCTAAACCTAGATCATTATGACAATGTGCCGATATTATTGCTTGGTCAATATTTTTAACATTCTCCTTTAAGAATTTTATTTTTGATCCATATTGGTCAGGTAGACAGTAACCATTTGTATCAGGTATGTTTACAACAGTAGCACCAGCAGCAATGACAGCTTCGATCATTTGAGCTAAATAAGGCAAGTCCGCACGACCTGCATCTTCTGCATAAAACTCTACATCTTCAACATAAGACTTAGCATGTTTTACGGCAGCTACAGCACGTTCCAGAATCTCTTCACGGGTACTGTTGAATTTATATTGGATGTGTAAATCTGAAGCACCTATACCTGTGTGGATACGCGGTCTTTTAGCATATTTTAATGCTTCAGCAGCTACATCGATATCATTTTTATTTGCACGTGTCAACGCGCAAATCATCACATCGTTCACTGCTTTAGATAATTCTACTACAGATTGGAAATCACCAGGGCTTGACACCGGGAAACCAGCTTCAATCACGTCAACGCCCAAGCGCTCTAAATCTTTAGCAATCTCGATCTTCTCTGTAGTTGATAATTGACAACCGGGCACTTGTTCACCATCTCTTAGCGTAGTATCGAAAATATACAAATGGTTAGGATCATGTAACATAGTTAATTCTTTTTTATGTTTATACCTTGGTTAACTCTATTTAATAAATTCTAAAACTTTAGCCCCCATTTCGTTGGTTCCTAAAATTTTTTCAGCTGGGGTATCGGCATTAGCAATATCACCTGTTCTCCAGCCTGCTTTTAAAGTATCTGCTACTGCTGTAGTAACTGTTTTTGCCTCTTCTTGAAGACCAAAAGCAATGTCTAACATTAAAGCTGCTGATAAGATTGACGCTAATGGATTAGCTTTGTTTTGACCAGCGATATCGTGTGCCGAACCATGTATAGGCTCGAAGAAACCTGTACTATCACCTATCGAAGCAGAAGCCAACATTCCCATTGAACCTGCAATCTGTGATGCTTCATCCGTCAAGATGTCTCCAAATAAATTTGCTGTCAATACTACATCAAATTTCTTCGGGTTTTTTACCAATTGCATAGCTGCATTGTCAATGAACATATGTTCTGTTTCAACATCAGTATATTCTAATGCTAACTCTTGAACTACCTCTCTCCATAGACGTGAAGTTTCTAATACGTTAGCTTTGTCTACAGAACATAGTTTTTTGCCGCGTGTCCGCGCAGCTTCATAAGCTTTACGTGCGATGCGCTCTACTTCATAACGATGGTAATTCATCAAGTCTGAAGCGAAGGTATTGTCTTCATTACGTTTTTTCTCGCCGAAATAAACATCCCCCGTTAATTCACGGAAAAATAAAATGTCTGTTCCACGTAACACCTCCGGTTTTAAGCTAGATGCGTCTAATAGTTCATCAAATAATAAAATAGGACGTAAATTAGCATACAAACCTAGCTCTTTTCTTATTTTTAAAAGTCCTTGCTCTGGACGTACTTTTGCTGAAGGATCGTTGTCATACTTGATATGACCAATTGCACCAAATAAAATAGCATCAGACGAGCGTGCTTTATCAAGAGTCTCATCTGGTAATGGGTTGCCTGTCGCTTCAATAGCCGTGTGTCCCATAATAGCTTCATCAAAAATAAATTCGTGATTATATTTTTGTGCAATAGCTTCTAATACTTGTTTTCCCCAAGTTGTTACTTCTTGTCCAATTCCATCTCCAGGAATGATTAGAATATTTTTTTTCATACTGTA
>CANRHE010000187.1 GCA_947630335.1 uncultured Sphingobacterium sp. | reverse complement strand
TTCATAAATTTTTAATTATTTGCATATTGAAAATATGAAACTCCGAATCCTAAGTACATAATATCTTTTAAAATAAAAAAATCAGTAGTTCTAAAATTATCAACACTTCTCCACATATTGGGAGTTGTGAAGAGAAAACTGATTGTCATTAAAAATATTACTATTACTCCTATAGCGGCAACCTTTGCTATATTTTTGTTCTTCAGGCCTAATATTATTAACAAAGCAATTAAGACTTCGCTTATACCAATAATATTTGAGACCATTTGAGTACTTATAACATCATACATCCAATAGGTGAGGGGATGATTAATCATAAGTGGTTTTATAGCCTCGGCCTCTGTAGGTGTAAATTTAAATAATCCTACCCAAAGAAGGATAACTACTGTACCAAATAATGAGATGTAAAAACCATAATTTGGATTCTTGTTTGATGTGTTCATAGTTTCCATATTGCTTACATGTTTTATTAGATTAGTCGTCAGTATTTCTCCTTCCTGACATTTTATTTATTATTTTTTTTCATTTGTTATATTCTTCATTATTCTTGTCTTTAATTGTTGACATTTGAGATCATTATTACCTTCTGCACTGGGATTCATTATATTTCCTTCTAGTATTTTGTCAATAGTTTTTAGATTCTGATGATAGGATTGACAATTTTTACAAATGTATAGATGAATTTGTAACCTTATATTTTGTATAAAACTAAGAGGTAGATTATTTTTTACTTCTAATAATAGAGTGGTTTCTTGGCAAGTAAGAAATAATTTGTGAATGATTGTTGAGTACATATTAATCGTTTTTAAAGCCTAAACCAATTTTTTTCTAAGCATTCTTTAAGTTGTAATCTACCTCTTTGAAGAATCTTCCATAGATTAGTCGTCGAGATTTGGAATTCCTGACAAACTAATTCTGTTTTTTTGTTCTCTAGATAATACATTTTAAATGGCATATTCCATTTTGAGGGTAACTTGTCTATACACTGGTCAAATACATTTTTGAATTCTTTATTATCTAGTAATACTTCAGAGTCTTCTTCCCAAACTATTTGCTTTTCTTTCCAGGTTCCGTCTTTATTAAAATAGTGCTCAATATTGATTTCTTGTACTTGTTTATATTTTTTACGATAATAATCGGCTACTTTATTATTTAGAATTGACATGAGCCAAGTTGTCAAAGTAGATTTTTGCTGGTATGTATCGTATTGTTTATACGCTGCCAGAAATACATCTTGCACTAAGTCCTCTGCGTCCTCTTCATTATTAATTAGGTATTTTGCACGGGCATATAATTTTGTCGTATAGCTGTCGACTATTTTTTCGAACTCTTGAATTAGATTCATTTTTAGTGGATTATATCTTGTTAAGAAACAAAAAAAGTCCAGCTATGTTCTAACTGGACTTTTTTAAATTGGAGATATGTATTATCTACCTGTTCCTTTTGCTTCTTCTAGCGATAGATCTACTTTTGGTTTGTTGGGTCTATCAGCTAACTCCCATACTGTATTGAAAATTAATTTTTCTCTTTTAACCATCATTGGAAAATCTATCTTTTCGATAGTATCTTCTGGTGTATGGTAGTGAGGGTGAAGACCAGAGAAGAAAAATAGAGAAGGTATTCCTTTTTTCGCAAAGTTGTAATGATCTGAACGATAATATAGACGCATAGGCTCATCTGGATGATCGTAGTCGTAGTCTAACTTCATATTGATGTTTTTATTTGCTAGCTCAACTATTGGCTTTAGATCGGTGCTTAATTTATTGACACCAATAACATGAATGTAATTATGGTCACCTTCAAGATGTTTGTTATCTATCCTTCCAATCATATCTATGTTGACACAAGCTATAGTTTTGTCAAGTGGTAAGATAGGATGTTCCACGTAATAATCGGATCCTAGTAATCCTTTTTCTTCAGCTGCTAAACCTATAAATAGGATACTTCTTTTGGGACCTTTACCATCCTTTTTCGCTTGAGAAAACGCCTTAGCTAGTTCTATCACCGCCACTGTACCAGAACCATTATCATCCGCACCAGGGAAATACGTACCATCAGGAAGTATGCCATCATGATCATAATGTCCCGCTACCACTACTATTTCATCTTTTTTGGTGGTACCTTCTAACAGACCAATAACATTAGGGACTTCTATTTTTTCTATTTTAACTCCCATTGAAGCTTCAAACTTAGTTTTGATAGCTGTTGGCTTCTGTAAACTTTCAGCGGCTTTAATTTTATAAGTAGCGATAGAAGTATTCAATGTAGCTAATATCTTATTAGCCATATCTTCAGTAATATTTACTACTGGAGGGGTAGTAGTATTAGTAATATCGGGATTACCTTTGTCTAATTTAAAACTACTTGCTGTTAATCTATTTTTGAATCGAGCAATTGTTTCTGCCACTTGGCTATTGGTTGAAATAATTACTTTTGGGTTTAACTTTTGTAGTTCTTGAATGCGCTTAAATCTACTCGTAGACCACTCAGATTTGGAGGAACTACCTGTAATAAGAGATTTTCCATGGACATCGGTAGGTTCTCCTTCATTAATAACTAATATTACTTTCCCTTTTATGTCAACTTCTTTTAATTCATTGTATTTCTCATCCTGTATGCCATAACCTACAAAGATAATTTCATTAGACTCATAGGTGTGAAAAGGATTATTACCTTGAACATAAAAATCCTGTCCATATTTGTAATTGGCTAATCCAATTACGAAATTTTGAACATCAAAACTTGATTTCAAGAGTTTGACCTCTTGAAAGTAACTATTACCATTAACTACAGGCTTTAGTCCATAGGATTTGAATTGTTCTGCAATGTATCTTGCAGCTTTCAGGCCGCCTTCTTGTCCTGTTCCTCTTCCCGCAAATTCTTTGCTAGTAAGTACTTCTAAGTGCTTTTTTGAAGACTCTTCAGTAATTAAATCAGCATACTTAACTTGATGTTGAGCTATTGTACAATTATAGGCTAGAGGTAATAAAAATAAAATTGAAAGAAATCTTTTCATAATAAATTTTTATAATCGTGGGTATATTTATGAACAAGCAATTTTGTTTACTCGAGTAGCGTGACGCCCACCTTCAAAATCAGTAGTAATAAAAGTATGTGCAATCTTTTTAGCAAGATCTAAATCAACAAAACGTGCAGGAATACATATTATATTTGCATTATTATGTTGACGTGCAAGAGCAGATATTTCTTCTAACCAAGCTATAGCAGCTCTAATACCTTGATGTTTGTTAGCTGTAATTGCCACACCATTTGCAGAGCCACAAATTAATATTCCCAATTCATTTGTATTACTTTCAATTGAATGAGCAACAGGATGAGCAAAGTCTGGATAATCAACAGAATCTGTAGTGGCAGGACCAAAATCTTCTAAGTCATGTCCTAACTCTTTCAAAAATGAAATTAATTCAGCTTTGTACTCTACACCTGCGTGATCACTTCCGATAGCAATTTTCATAATATATATTCTATTTGTTGTAAAATTCTTTTTCTTTAATTTCTCGTTTATTCTTGAC
The DNA here is from genome assembly GCA_947630335.1 of uncultured Sphingobacterium sp. Taxonomy (GTDB): domain Bacteria; phylum Bacteroidota; class Bacteroidia; order Sphingobacteriales; family Sphingobacteriaceae; genus Sphingobacterium. Next base: position 911 of record CANRHE010000187.1, on the reverse strand, counting down.
ATTATGTGACACCATAATACTTATTTCATATAGTATAAACATTGGTGCTGCAACTGTAAGCATAGTAACAATATCTGCGGACGGCGTAATTACAGCTGCTAATATCAATATGATTACAGCAGCATATTGACGGCTCGCACGTAAAAATGCAGGTGTCATCAAACCTAATTTTGATAGGATGAAAATTAGAATTGGTAATAAGAATACTACACCACAACCGATAGTTAAAGTAGCAATAGTGGATAAATAGTTGTCAATAGTGATTTGATTAACAATGGAGTCGTCTAATGAAACGTTAGCTAAAAAATTTATAGATAACGGCACTACTATATAATAACCAAATAATGCACCTAGAGCAAATAATATAGTCGCATAGAATACAAAACCCCGAGCAGACTTACGTTCGATATCTGATAAGGCAGGCTTGACAAATAACCAAACTTCAAATAGGAGGTATGGAAATCCTAATGCTACAGATAGTAATAAACAAGAGTTGATCTGTAACATGAATTGACCTGTTAATTCCGTACTAATTAGATTAAATGGAATTTTGTTTACACAGAAGTCATCAAGGTTCATGAGATCGCCTAATTTACACATCATACGGTATGTCCAAAAATCGAGTCTTTTTGGGCCCATAATAATTTGTTCAAAGACGAAGTCATAAAATGAAAAGGCTAATATTGCAAACACAAAAATGGCAATTACAGAACGTATAAGATGCCATCTAAGAACTTCTATATGTTCAAAGAAAGACATTTCGGCTTCTAAAGTTTTTCCTTTTTCTTTTATTGCTTTGATTAGTTTTTGACTAGACATAGTATATACTTATATAGTAAACAAAAATACCATTCTTAGTTATAAGAATGGTATTTTATTTAATGAAAACAAAAATATTACGCTTCTTCGCC
>CANRHE010000186.1 GCA_947630335.1 uncultured Sphingobacterium sp. | reverse complement strand
ATAATGCAGAAGTTTGGTTATAAAGCTGGAATTTTAGTGGGTCTTTTTCTATTTTCCTTAGGATGTTTCTTATTTATCCCAGCTGCTAATTATATTAGTTATCCCTTATTTTTGGGGGCTTTGTTTGTTCTTTCTTGTGGACTTACCATTTTGGAAACTGCAGCTAATCCGTATATAACTGTTTTAGGAGATCCTGCAAAGGCTACACAAAGATTAAATTTTGCTCAATCTTTTAATGGCTTAGCTTCATTGATTGCTCCTTATGTAGGCGGGGTTTTAATTCTTGCTGATGATCCAAAAACAAGTGAGCAGATTGCTGCTTTATCAGATGCTTCTCGCTTAGCTTATATTCAAGCAGAAACTTCATTAGTTAAAGGGCCATATTTTACTTTAGGATGTATTATTCTTGTAGTAGCATTATTTTTCCTATTCACTAAGCTTCCAGAAATTAAAGATGATAAAACTAGTAATGCTTCGGGAGGAATTTTGAGTGCGTGGAGACATAAAAATGTTAAATGGGGTGTAGTAACTCAGTTTTTTTACGTTGGAGCTCAAATATATATTTTTAGCTTTCTATTAATCTTTGCTGAAGATGCTCTTAATATGTCTGGTCAAGAGAGTAAATATTATGCCGTTCTTGCTGGTTTCTTATTTATGATTGGACGTTTTATGGGGACGTTTTTGATGCGTTCGATTAAACCAAGTAAGCTTTTGATGATTTATAGTATTGCAGCTATTATTCTTTGTTTCATAGTTATTTATGGTAACGGGCCACTTACATTATACGCATTAGTTGGAACTACATTTTTCATGTCCATAATGTTCCCTACAATATTTGCCATGGGGATTGAAGATACTGGTGCTGATACTAAATCCGCTTCAAGTTTAATTATTATGTCAATTGTGGGGGGAGCAGTTTTACCAATACTTGCTGGTAAAATCACAGACTTAACAGATAATATTCATTTCTCCTATTTTGTTCCCTTATGCTGTTTTGTTGTTGTGCTCTTGTTTAGCCTTAAGAGTCAAAAAAAATATACGAGAGAAGATATTTAATATAATTTAAAACTGAAAACTAATTAGCTAAAAGTAAGAATGAAACGATATACATTAGCATTGGATTTGATAGATGATCCGCAATTAATCCAAGAATATGTGGATTATCACCAAAATGTTTGGCCTGAAGTGAAAGAATCAATAAAGCAATCAGGAATTTTAGATATGACAATATATAGGTTTGAAAATCGACTTTTTATGATTATGGATGTAGATAATACATTTAGCTTCGAGAAAAAAAATCTTATAGATCAGGCGAATCAAAAAGTACAGGAATGGGAAAAATTAATGTGGAAGTATCAAAAGAGTATACCAGGGTCTAACCCTAATGAAAAATGGGTTTTAATGGATAAAATATTTGAATTATAGAATGAAAAAAGAAAGTCAACAATATTTAAGAATTCATCCAAATGATAATGTGTTAGTTGCACTTGTCGATCTACCCATTGGCTTTTCCATTAATATAGACAGTAAAAAGGTTGTTTTGCAAGAGACTATACCTGCAAAACATAAGTTTACTATCGTAGCTATGAAAAAAGATGCCGACATATTGATGTATGGCGTACTGGTAGGTCGTTTGAATTATGACTTGCCTGCAGGGACTCGCCTGAATGTTGATAATTTGCGCCATGCTTCAGAAAGTTTTGAATTAGGTAAAAGAAATCTTCAGTGGATAGAACCTGATATTTCAAAATTTAAGGATAAAACGTTCAAAGGCTACCATCGTAGTAATGGCGCAGTTGGTACAGGTAATTACTGGTTGGTAATTCCCATGGTTTTTTGTGAAAACCGTAATGTCAGCGTTTTGAAATCAGCCTTGGAAGAAAAGTTAGGTTATTCCATTCCTTCCAAAGACTATTCTTTAGAAGTAGATATCATGATAGAGAATTATAGAGCTGGTGCATCTATTGATGAGTTAATGAAATTAGACTTTTCAGTTGCTAAAAACGAGTTGAGACAAGCTAAATTATTCCCTAACGTAGATGGTATAAAATTTCTTAACCATGATATGGGATGTGGTGGAACTCGAATGGATTCAGATGCCTTATGTGGCTTATTAGCGGGGTATATTACTAACCCGAATGTAGCTGGAGCTACAATATTAAGTCTTGGCTGTCAACATGCGCAGTCTTCTATTTTGAAGCAGGAGATCTATCAAAGAGACCCAAGCTTCGACAAGCCTCTATATATTTTTGAGCAACAAGAGGAGGGAACAGAAAATAAGTTGATAGAAAATGCAATTAAGTCTATTTTTTCGGGATTGATATTAGCCAATCAACTCCAACGTGAAGATGCTCCTCTCAGTAAACTTTGTATAGGATTAGAATGTGGAGGATCGGATGGTTTTTCGGGTATTTCTGCTAATCCGACCCTAGGTTATGTTTCGGATATGTTGGTAGCATTAGGAGGATCCGTAATTCTGTCAGAATTTCCTGAGTTATGTGGTGTCGAACAGCAATTGAGTGATCGTTGTGTAACGGATTCCATAGCTGAAAAATTCATGACTTTAATGAATGTATATAATGCTAAAGCAGAGCGTGATGGGTCGGGTTTTTATATGAATCCTTCACCTGGGAATATAAAAGATGGACTTATAACTGATGCTATTAAATCCGCTGGAGCAGCAAAAAAGGGAGGAACATCGCCTATAGTAGCTGTAGCTGATTATCCTATGTTAGCTAATCAACCCGGGTTAAATCTTTTATGCACGCCTGGTAATGATGTCGAAAGTACGACAGCAGAAGTAGCTGCGGGAGCCAATTTAGTTTTATTCACGACAGGATTAGGAACACCTACAGGTAATCCTATAGCGCCTGTAGTTAAAGTGTCTACAAATACTGCTCTTTATAACCGAATGCCTGATATCATTGATATAAATTGTGGGACAATTATCGATGGTGAAGAAACTATAGAAGAAGCAGCTCACCGTATGCTTGAATATGTTATTCGAGTAGCGAGTGGCGAAGAGGTGCCCAAAGCAGTTAAACTAGGGCAAGATGATTTTATTCCTTGGCGAAGAGGGGTTTCATTATAAACTAAATAATTATAGTATGCGAAAAGTTGTATTCACACTCTTGATGATTGTTCAGCTATGTGTCGTTTATGGACAAAATGGTTATACTCCCTCACTATCAAATTTGGAAAATCGAAAATGGTTTGAAGAATCCCGTTTTGGAGTATTTATTCATTGGGGAGTCTATAGTGTACTTGGAGATGGAGAATGGGTTATGAATAATCAAAAATTCGGCCTTGAAGAGTACTCTCTTTTACCTTCATTCTTTAATCCTATCGCTTATGATGCTAAAGAATGGGCGAAAATTTTTAAAAAGAGCGGAGCTAAGTATGTTACTTTTACTTCTCGTCATCATGATGGTTTTTCACTTTGGCATACTAAGCAATCGAATTACAATATTGTAGATGCCACACCCTTTAAAAGAGATGTTCTAAAGGAGCTTACTGATGCCTGTAGAGAGGAAGGTTTAAAGGTTATGTTTTATTATTCATTGCTTGATTGGAAAAGAGATGATTATCTCCCAGCAGGGAAAACAGGAAAAGATCTAGGAGGACGAGATTCATCAAAAGGAGATTGGGATAGTTATATCAATTTTATGAAGGCACAGCTGACGGAGTTATTAACTGATTATGGTACGATAGATGGGATATGGTTTGATGGGCATTGGGATAAACCAGATGAAAATTGGCGTTATGAAGAAATCTATAGTTTGATTCATAGTATTCAGCCACAATGTTTGGTAGGAAATAATCATCATATGGCACCTATTCCTGGTGAAGATTTTCAAATGTTTGAACGAGATTTACCTGGACAAAATCTTACTGGTTTTGGAACTAAACAAGAAGATGTAGGTTCTCTACCTAAAGAGGTATGCGGAACTATAGCGGGGTCGTGGGGTTTTGATATAAAAGATAGACAACGAAAATCCTTTAATGAAGTACTGAGTTATTTGATAAATGCAGCTAGTTATGATGCGAATTTATTATTGAATGTGGGGCCAATGCCTAATGGTAAAATACAAGATTATCAGATAGAAAGACTACTTGAGCTAGGAAGTTGGTTAGAAAAGTATGGAGAAAGTATTTATGGATCATCAGGTGGCAAAATTCCAGGAACAAATCATTATGCATTTACTAAAAAGAATAAAGAGTGTTTTTTGCATGTTCTTGATCCGTCGCTTAAGGAATTAGAAATTAAAAACTTTATTTATCCTATTAAAGAAATTTCTTCCTTTAACAAAGAGTCTAAAATTAAATATGAAATAGATAAAGATAAACTTAAGATTAGGCTTCCACATACTGCTGAAAATGAGGTTTATGTATTAAGAATTAAAATTAAATAGAATGCTAAATTTAAAAGGTAAAGTCGCTATAATAACAGGTG
>CANRHE010000185.1 GCA_947630335.1 uncultured Sphingobacterium sp. | reverse complement strand
CTGTCAATTTTGGCTTTGGCTCTTTCTAATGCTGCTGCTGTTGGCTTTTTAGTAATTAATAAGTGTCTAACATTTACTTCTTCACCTCTTCTGTCTAACACTTGCAAAAAGTGAAAACCATATTGCGTTTCAAAAACAGGGGAAATTTCGCCATTTTTTAATCTAAAAGCTTGCGCCGAGAACTCTTTAACCCAGTTGTCACGGGTATTGTAACCTAACTCACCACCGTAAGGAGCAGAACCGTCTTCAGAATAAAAACGAGCAATAGTTCCGAAATCAGAACCATTAAGAACTTGTTGACGGTAATCTTCTGCTTTTTTGCGGAATTGTTCTTTTTCTTCTTTAGTTAATACTGGGTTGATAACAAGTTGAGAATATTCAATTTCAGTATTGAAATAGGGTAAACTATCTGGGTTTAGACCTTTAAAATATTTTCTAACTTCCTGAGGAGTCACGTCCACTTTAGAAACCAACTGCTGCTGCATTTTGTTACCTCTTAATTGTTCCGTCACGGCTGGTCTCATCTCTTCTTTGTGTTGAAGGATAGAGCGGTTTAAGAATTCTTCTAATCTTTCTTTCCCTCCTGCACGTTGTACCATAGAGCGAATCCTAAAGTTAAGTTGATCATCAACTTCGGTTTCTGATACTTCAATAGAGTCTATTGCTGCCTGTTGAGATAGAAGCTTTTGAATTAAAAGCTGATTAAGGATATAACATTTCATTTTCTCGTCAGGTTTATTACCCTGCGCCAAAAATTGTGTATACTCCATTTCTAAATCAGACTGTAAGATATAGGCCGAACCCACAGTTGCGATTACCTTATCCACTAATCTTTCCTGTGCTACACTTGTTGAAATGTATAAAAATAGAATAAAGAATACTCCGTAGATTTTTTTCATTAAAATATCGTTCAAAATTTATTCACACAAAAATATTAGAATAATTTGTAATTGTTGTATAGTTGATAGGATAAATCTATCTTTATTATCAAATTATACAATATGCTGTTCATGCGAATATAGGGTTTTATGCAGAGTACTAATCAGTTTTAACGTAATTTAACTACAAATAGTTGCAAAAAAAATATACACATATGATAAAGGTTGTTTTTATTAGTTTAATGGTGTTTATGGGGTATAACCTATCCGCTCAAGTACGTCCCTTATATATCGGGACATATACTTCCAATGGTAGCAAAGGGGTACAAGTCTTTGATTTCGATGAAAATACGGGTAAAGCCACTTTTAAAGAAACCATTGAAGCAAGTAACCCTTCTTTTTTGGCTCGTAAAGGTGACATGCTTTATATGGTCAATGAGAATACGAATGGTATGGCAAGTGCTTTTGATTTGAAGAATAACCTATTGCTAGGCTCTCAGCCTACTCAGGGAGCACATCCTTGTCATATCAGCTTAAGTCCCAAAGCGCCTTTAGCAGTCGTGTCAAATTATTCTGGCGGGTCATTAATATTGTACTCGTTGGGTGCTACTGGTAATCTAGAGCAAATACAAGATTTTATACAATTTAGTAATTCTAGTATTGATAAAAGTCGTCAATCCCAATCCCATATTCATTCTGCTTTTTTTGGAAATGATGGACAGTATTTATTTGTGAGTGACCTCGGAGCAGATCTGGTTTATCAATATGAAATTATTGGCGATGTAGGTAATGGTTTTCGTTTTTCTTTGGTAAATGAAATTAAAACTAAAGCAGGAGGTGGGCCTCGTCATGTGGTGATTAGTGATAAAGGTAATAGGATTTATGTTGTATTGGAGTTAAGTGGTGAGATAGAAGTTATAGAAAATAATTCTGGTAATTGGGAAAGCAGTCAAATTGTACCCATCTATCATGAAGGTTTTCAAGGTGAGCAAGGAGCCGCTGATATTAAGATGTCGGAAGACGGTAAATATGTATACGCTACTAATAGAGGAGTAGCTAATGAAATTGGGGTATATAAAGTATTAAAAAATGGCCAACTTGAGCTTATTCAGATCGAATCTGTGGGGGGCGATTCTCCGCGTAATGTACAACTATCGCCTAATGGTAAATGGGTATTGATTGCAAATCAAAAGAGTGGTTCTGTAAACATATTTGAACGGAATAAGCGTAATGGTAAAATTAAAAACACAGGAGAGGTATTGGAAGTGCCTAGTGCTGTGTGTACTGTTTTTTGATGTGGAGTATTTGAACCCTTATTCTGGAATAGAATAATGGTTCAAATATCGTACAATGCTATTCGCCCTACTATTAACATATTTGGAGGGTCTTCTAGCATCCCATTTTCTTGGATTGGGTAAAATTGCTATTATTAGTGCGGCTTCTTTTTTCGTTAGATTAGTTGCAGATTTACCAAAATAGTATTGTGCAGCCGCTTGTGCTCCATATACTCCTTGTCCCATTTCTATTACATTGAGATACATTTCTAGGATTCTTTTTTTGCTCCAAAATAATTCAATTAGAAACGTAAAGTAAGTTTCAAGACCTTTTCGGAGCCACGATCGCCCAGGCCATAGGAATACATTTTTGGCAACTTGTTGAGAAATTGTACTTCCACCACGCAATCTATTCCCTTCTTTATTTTTCTCAAAGGCTTGGAGAATGGCTTTCGTATCAAAGCCATTATGACTTAAGAAGTGAGCATCTTCTCCTGCAATGGCTGCCCGTTTGAGGTTGTTCGAAATATCCCCATAGGTCAACCACGTCTTGTCGATTTTGAATCCTTTCCCAGCTGCCTTCCATTCGAAACCTCTTTGGATCATGAGGTAGGTTATTGGCGGGTTTATAAACTTTAAAGCCAATACCCATAGTATTGTAATGATAAAAAAGCCACCAATCAGACGGAAAGACCACTTCTTGATTTTAGAAGGCCAATTATTACTTTTTTTAAAGTTAGTTTTTTTCAGTCTTGCGTTATTTGTACGCTTTATAGCCATGGAGTTAACGTGAAATTTTTATGCAAAGCTAAAAAAAATATGTTGATCCCAAGCCTTATCGACTTATTGCTTTTGGGATATAAAATTACGTAAGTCATCAGATGCCGGTAGTTCGAATATTTCAAGGTGAAAGTATTTTATAGCAGCAAATAGATGGTCAAATATATTCGCCATAATTTCTTCATATTCTGCCCAAACTATAGTTGTTGTGAACATATATAATTCTAATGGAAGTCCATTCTCGTTAGGAGCTAATTGACGAACCATAAGTGCAAAATCTTTACGAATGTTTGGATTCTGCTGGGCATATCTGGTGATATATGCTCTAAATAGACCAATATTTGTCATCCTTCTTCCATTGACTAAGTTTGATTGGTCAACATTATTATGTTTATTATACTCGTTGATTTCATTTTGCCTTTCCGTTATAAATGGTGCTAACAAATTAATGGTTCTTAATGCTTCAATCTCTTCCTCAGTTAGGTACCTTATGGATGATATTTTTATATTTATAGCGCGTTTAATCCTTCTCCCTCCTGATTCTTGCATTCCTCTATAGTTCTTGAATGAATCTGACAGCAAGGTGTGTGTTGGGATGGAAACTATTGTCTTATCAAAGTTTTGTACTTTAACATTATTAAGTGTTATTTTGAGTACGACGCCATCAGCTCCATATTTTTGCATTTCTATCCAGTCTCCAACACGTACTGAGTCATTAGCTGATACCTGAATACTTGCTACAAAACCTAGAATCGTATCTTTAAAGATAAGTACTAAAATTGCTGAAGCCGCTCCTAATGACAGCAAAAAAGAAATAGGAGATATACCCGTGATAATGGAGAAGATAATGGTTCCGGCAACAAATATTAAAAAGATTTGTATTACTTGTTGGTAGCTGTCTAAAGGTTTGTCTATAAAAGACTTCTGTAGGCGTAATACATCAATTATCGTTTTTAATACCGCATTTAGTAAATTTAAGACGGTGATGACCATCATCGTATCGATGATCATCGATATGATATTTAACCAATTTGGATAACCAATAAATACTATTGAGAACAAAATATGTGCAATGAGTATGGGTACTACGTGAGCCAACTTGTCTAAGACTTTGTTTTGAAGTAAAAAGTCATCAATTTTTGTCTTGGTCTTGGTTATAAAATTAGAAAATACAACAATCAGTAGTTTTCGTGTAAGAAAATCTATGCAGAATAAAATAATTAGACTGATGATTAATAAAGAAAGGGCATTGAGAACATGAGTTGATTGCTCGGAAAAACCAAGTTGTTTAATGATTTTATAAGAGTAATCGTACAATTGATCGCTTTTAGCGGAGTCTATTAATGTTAAATCTAGGATATCGTTTTGCATATATGCACAAATATAAAAAAATTCTTTAGGCACTTTTGGATGTTCGTGCTGTAGATTTCTTTTTTCTTCTTGAATTTTTTTAAATTTAAATCTTATAGCTCACTGGTTAGCGGTAAGATCTCTAGTAGATAACTTGTCAAATCCCTACAATAATACTATTTTTACACTTCAATTAAAATTCAAATTCCATTGGCAAAGGCAAAGAA
>CANRHE010000184.1 GCA_947630335.1 uncultured Sphingobacterium sp. | reverse complement strand
CAATTAAAGGATGTAACCGAAGAACGAGATATACTAAAAAAGGCAGTAGCCATCTTTTATTCATTAGCACCTTCCTTCCATGGTATTCATGATTATTTCATAATTCCAAGAGCGACAAATGATATATAAGTTTATCTTAAAGAACAAGGATATTCATACTGTTGAGAAGATGTGCAAGTGCATGAGATTGAGTAAAAACTCTTACTATCATTGGCTTCGAAATAAGGATAGACAGAGGATTACCTCATCATCGACATTATTTCTTAAAGATCGAATCAAGACTATATTTGAGCAGAGTAAACAAATTTATGGAAGCTTTAGAATTCAAAAAATCTTGGAACGTGAAGGTCTTATTTACTCCCGTTCTTACATAGGATTCCTGATGAAGAAAATGGGATTGAAAAGTGTCTTGAGAAGAAAGTTTACAATCACTACCGATTCAAAACATTCTTTTCCAATAGCACAGAATGTGCTGGATAGAAATTTTGAAAGCTTAGAAATAGGTAAAAAGTGGGTGTCTGATATAACCTATACTTTTTTCTTTCAATAGAAAAATAATACAAAGCATGAGTAGAAAAGGGAATTGCTGGGATAATGCAGTAGCTGAAAGTTTCTTTAAAACAATAAAGTATGAGTGGCTATATAGATTCAAATACAGCTCTACCGAACAATTATCTGATTCTATTACTGAGTATATAAACTGGTATAATACAAAAAGAATACATTCCAGTCTAGGATATAAAACCCCTCTGGAAATGGAAATCAAATTAAAGCATATAAGTAAAAAAGTGGCTTGAGAAAATTAGTCCTAAAAACATTAGGTAGTCCACTAGCTACACTTTTATATATTTAATTCAAGTTTTATAATATCTCTTTGATTATTAAACAATGTTCACTAAATTCGTTTGTTCACGTAACGTGAACGATTAAAAAAAAGTGAACAAATGGTGACTCAACAGGAAATCAAGACGGTAAATAAAGCATTGAACAATCTCGAAAATGTAGCGGGTATACATGGAGAGTGGGAACATACTGATAATACAGAGATAGATGGAATATTGACAATTGCTTTAGGCGAAAATCGAATTAAATTTAAAACGGACGTTAAGAACGAAATCCGCCATCCACATTTAGAGCGAATTAGAACTCGAGCTTACGTAAATGAAATGTATTTACTCTTAGCGAAAAATATCTTTCCTAAAGCTAAGGAAATGCTAAGAAATGAGAATATAGCGTATTTAGATATAGCTGGAAATTTCTATTTCCGCAATGAGAACTACTATATTTTTATTGAGGGAAACAAAATACCAACAGGGGAAAAAGAAAAACCTAACAGAGCATTTACTCCTACAGGACTGAAAATAGTGTTTTTATTGCTTACTGAAAAGAACGCTTTAAATTTGTCTTATAGGGAAATTGCTCATCGAGCAAATGTAGCATTAGGCAACGTTCCTTTAGTTATAAATAACTTACAAGAAGCCGGTTATCTAATCGCCAAAAATAGAAATAAATATATAATAACTCGTAAACGAGAGCTACTAGACCGTTGGATCACAGGCTATGGTGAGACCTTAAAACCAAAACTAAAGGTAGGGCGATATCGATTTTTAAAAAATAACAAGTATTGGAAAGAGCAACAACTTGCGCCTGGTGATGTTTGGGGAGGAGAAGCTGGTGCGAATATAATATCAAATTATATTGAACCCGAAATAAAAATACTTTACACCAAATTATCTAAGATGGAGCTTATGACAAAAATGATGCTTGTACCGGACTCTAAAGGAGATATTGAAATCATACAACATTTTTGGCAAGATGCGGATAGTTTAGAGAAAAACTGTGCTCCGCCAATATTAATTTATGCTGATTTAATCCTTAGTCAAGATCCAAGAAATATAGAGGTTGCAGAATTTATTTTTGAAAGTTATTTAAAAACTGATTTTTACTAATATGAGACACGGAGAACTTAAACATATATTTGATGTATTGGAGCGCAGCTTTAATCAATTAAATATAGACTTTTACTTAATAGGTGCATTAGCTAGGCAGATATGGTACGAAAAAGGTAACTTAAGTTTTAGAACAACAAAAGATGTTGATTATGCTGTATTGGTGAGTAATCAAGATGAATACCAGCGGATCAGAGAGTATCTAATAGATACAGAAAAATTCACACCATATAGAGGTAATGCATTTGTTCTAATTGCCCCAGATGGTACGCAAGTGGACATATTACCATTTGGTGAAATTGAAGATGATGGAAGTGTCACTGTTAATGGACAAGGCATGACCAGTATTCGTGTAGATGGATTAATAGATGTATATAATAATGGGACAGAAGATGTAGATTTTGAGACTGGACATTCATTCAAAGTAGCAACATTACCTGCAATAGCCTTACTCAAGTTCATTGCTTACGATGATAGACCAGAACAGCGTCAAAAAGATGCTACTGATATCTCGAGTCTAGTTGTCCATTTTTTTACATTAAATGATGAAATGATATATGAACATCATAACGATTTATTTGATGAAACAAAAGGTATCGTTTTCGAAAGTATCGGGCCTATTGTATTAGGGAGAGAAATGAGAAAAATTGCAAATAGCAACGTGGGTTTAGTCATAAGACTTAATAACATTTTAGAAAAGCATATACAAGAGGGTGAAAATAGTGCATTTGTACGATTAATGGTTAATCCATCAAATGATGATTCAACTATTGAAAGTGTTGTAAACACATTAAAAGATATACATAAAGGTTTTAATAATTCTATATAAATATCTTTTTATACTTAATTCCTTACCTTTACTTTTTCAAAACTGAACGGGCACCCATGATTTATTTCCACATTCCATTCTGTAAGCAGGCTTGTCATTATTGTGATTTTCACTTCAGCACCTCTTTAAAATATAAAGAAGATATGCTCGATGCGATGGCAAAGGAATTGGAAATACGTGCCCCCTACTACCTGCAGGACCGTAATATCGAGTCCATATATTTTGGAGGCGGTACACCCTCTATATTAGAGGCAGACGATATACAACGTCTGATAGATAAAGTAGGAAAATTATATACCATCAGCAATGGCGTGGAGATCACCCTAGAAGCTAATCCCGACGACCTGACGGTTGAGAAAGTCAAGGCACTACGTAGCACAGCTGTGAATCGATTCTCGATCGGTATACAGTCATTCTATGAGGAGGATCTACGCTGGATGAACCGTGCGCACAATGCACAAGAGGCCGATGCAGCAGTCAAGCGTGTACAGGATGCAGGCTTCGAAAACATTACTTGCGACCTGATCTATGGCTACCCCCTACTGACAGATGAAAAATGGAAGTCGAATATAGACAAACTATTGGCTATGGAAATCCCACACATCTCGTCGTATAATATGACGGTAGAAAGCAAAACAGCATTGGCACACTTCATCCGAGAGGGCTTGTCGAAACCGATGTCAGATGCACAGGGCGAGGAACAGATGTTGATGCTGATCGAAAGTCTGACCGCCAAGGGATATGAGCACTATGAGATTTCTAACTTTGCGAAGGATGGGCACTACGCCAAGCATAATACGAACTATTGGCGCGGTAAACATTATATGGGTATAGGTCCATCTGCACACTCCTTTAATGGGGTGTCGAGGTCGTGGAATGTCGCTAACAATGCCAAGTATATAGCGGGTCTAGTCGATAAGCTGGCTATCGCAGAGGAAGAAGTATTACAAACGAATGATAGATTCAATGAGTATGTGATGACTTCACTACGCACGATGTGGGGAATTGATATGGATAAAGTACAAGGAGACTACGGCTACGATTATGCCCAGCACCTCCAAAAAGAAATCCAAACGTATGTCGCTACGCAAGAGGTGATTCGCCTCGACAACGGTTGTTATGTACTGACTGCAAAGGGTAAATTGATGGCTGATCATATCGCTTCGGAGTTATTCGTACTGGAGGATGATCCCATCGCTCAAAAATAGCCACCTGAACATAACAGCAAAAAGAACCATTACTTAACAAAAAGATAATGATTGCTATTTTATTTTACATTTTTGCAACTAAAGTACGCTGTAACATTCTTTTTTTATCAAATCTTTAAAAACACTTGTTTGTACGCTATACTTAAGCCTAATTTTGTGGGGTAATCTTCTGTAAATAAAATTATGATACAAAACCAGGCTTTTGAAACCGAAATCAAAAGTTACCAACACAAACAGAATGCTGCCGTACAATTGATTCAGATTGTCAACAGCTTATGGTTCAGTGAATCCATTGAACTTATTTTCTTCCGCAAACAGCTTTTTGATTGTAGTGTAAGCAAGGTACTCCACCTACACCAAGAATCTGAGGAGCTTGCTGCACCAGCGATAAGTATCTTTGAGACGCTGCGGGTCGCAGAGACTATGCAACACCTCCAACTTGCTCCTTCTCGGATCGATATCGGTACATTGGCCCTGAAGGTACGCCAACAGAATGTGGAAGAAGATCACTTGTTGTACTTCATCAAAAAGGAATTATT
>CANRHE010000183.1 GCA_947630335.1 uncultured Sphingobacterium sp. | reverse complement strand
TACTTTCGAATCAACTGCGACAATACGATGCACAATTACCTACCTACAAGAGCAATGGTATGACAATACCCTACCCTGATCAAATCAAGAATTAAAATATTCTTTTCAACCTCAGCCAAAATAGTAATTACACTGGCTGAGGTTTTTATCAATCACATCTTCACCCTATCAACTTCACCTACCCCACTAGCATCACCTCCACCTTTTCCAACCTCGTAACCGCGACTCTTTATCACATCGTAACCTCGACACTTTCCAACCCCGTCACCTCGACCGCAGCGGAGAGGTCTAGCAACTATACAAGCTACCGTATTTACCTAAACCTCAGTATATATATCCTGTTTTTCACCTATTTGATTCTATATTATATTTATAAATAGTAAATTTATCATTTGATGGAATCTAAAAACCATACTTATGAGACACTTACTAATAATTTTCTCCCTTTGCATCCTATTCACCTCCTGCAGCAAAGAGAAGGATATCAATATCAACTATTTAAAAGGTCAATGGTATGTATCACCCACCAAAGGAGTCGTAGAAGATAGCTGGATGAGCTACACCTTCGTGAATGACACGCTATGTACTATTCGGGTTAGCCATGCAGTGGGAGGCACAGACACCAGCTATAACAGGACCTATAAGCTCAGCGTAAATAATGACCTTATCACCCTATACAACGAACAAAAAAGATACACCGAACAATACAAAATCGTCAAACTTACCAAAGACAAGATGAGTTGGATCAATGGCTCCCCTAATGACGGTAATAGCGATAAAGAACTTTATAAATCAACAGATTAGTATTACTAAAGATATACTTCCGTAATGAAAAAATTTTCTACTACATTAAATAAGAACATCACCATTCCCAGTCTGATTTTTATTACTGGTATTTGCTTATTATCAGCATTTTACCCTGATCTGACAGAGAACATGCTTAATAGTGTCAAGAACTTCATCTTCGTCAACCTCAATTACGTGTATGTATGGTCGGTTACTATTTTTGTGTTCTTCTTAGTCTACCTTATGTTTAGCCAATACGGCAATATTAGGCTTGGTCGCAATGACAGCAAACCCACCTATTCCTTTTTCTCTTGGATTTCTATGTTATTTGCTGCTGGTATGGGTATTGGTTTGATGTACTTCAGCGTAGCCGAACCCATGCAACATTACGCTAATCCTATTTTTTCGGAACTTTCCACTACCCAACGTGCCAAAAACGCTCAAATATATACGTTTTTTCACTGGGGCATCCACGCTTGGGCTATTTACGGAGTTGTGGGATTATCGCTGGCCTATTTTTCCTATCGCTATCGGCTTCCCTTATCTTTACGGAGTTGCTTTTACCCACTCCTTAAAGAAAAGATAAAAGGCCCATGGGGTAATACTATTGATGTTTTTGCACTTTGTAGCACATTTTTCGGCATTACCACTACCCTTGGTTTTGGTGTTATCCAGATCAACTCCGGACTCGAGATACTAGGTATCATGCCAGGGACTGGATTTCTTTATCAAGCTCTTATTATAGGGGTTTTGGTCAGCTTATCCATCATTTCTGCTGTCAGCGGTGTAGATAAGGGAGTTAGAATATTGAGTAATATCAACGTGGTCAGCGTCGTCTTACTCTTACTATTCATTTTAATCTTAGGCCCCACAGTTTATCTTATAGGTAGCTTTACAGAAGGTATTGGCGATTACATGAAAAGTTTCTTAAGCCTCACCTTTAAGACACATGTCTACGAAGAGACTACCCAATCTTGGTTTTATGACTGGACTATTCTCTACTGGGCATGGTGGATATCTTGGTCACCCTATGTTGGATTATTTATAGCCAAAATATCAAAAGGACGCACGATTCGAGAATTTATTGCTGCGGTACTTATTATTCCGACATTATTCAATTTTATATGGATGTCCGTATTCGGTAATAGCGCTATTTGGCTAGATATACATACCGCAGATGGTATGCTTAGTCAATTATCAGACAATCCCGATGCCCTTATGTTTAGGTTTTTGGATTATTTTCCTTTTACCAAATTCATTAGTCTATTGACCATTCTTATCATTATGATATTTTTCGTTACGTCTGCAGATTCCGGAATATACGTAATGAACAATATAGCGACCAAAAATGCACCTGTCTCTCCCAAATGGCAAACTATAGGCTGGGGTATTCTATTAGCTATTCTAGCCCTTATGTTGCTCAATGCAGGAGGTCTACGTGCTTTACAGAGCATGACATTGATTACCGCACTCCCCTTCTCTATCATTATGTTATTATTTATCATTAGTCTTTCCAAGGCATTGATTATTGACAAAGACTACTATGAGCGCGACATATCGGTATCCACCATTCCATGGTCAGGCGGTTTGTGGCGAGAGCGACTCAAACAGATTGTATCCTTTGGGGATAAGGAAAGTGTGAAGGAGTACCTTCATACTACAGTGGAGGAAGCTTTCAATTCATTACAAGAAGAATTTAACAAAAACAACATATCATCCAAAATCAACTTTGCACCTGACAAAGAGCGCATTGAGATTGAAATACACTACGATATTGTTAATAACTTTATATATGGTGTCAAGATTGAATCCAAAGTAATATCTGATTACATTTTTGATGAAGATAATTTGCCTGATAGCGATGATAAGAAGCGATTCTTTCCTAAGACGTACTTCGGAGATGACCGCGAAGGCTATGATATTCAACTCTTTACTAAGGACGAACTTATTTCCGATGTATTGAAACATTTTGAACGATTTATCACCATTGTATCAGACGATAGCAGCAAACTATTCATCACTAGCAATGCCAATCATAAGTACAAATAATAAGACAATAAGGGGATTGATACATGTCAATCCCTTTATTGTTTTAGCCCCCCTTAATCGATCACCACTCAAATTGCCACCTCGACCCTTCCCACCTAGAGCCCAGCCGAGAGGTCTGGCCACCCAAAAAACAACCCATATTATGACTCTTCTTTTTTAAAGAGAGACATAATGTGAGTCGCCGCCTGCAGGGCACATTTAGCCTTTTACATTTATTATCCGTATATTAACCTCATAACCAATAAGTACCAATTATGAGTAAGTCAAAAAAATACCTCGGCAAATACGTCGATCCACGCACCGACTTTGGCTGGAAGTTCTATTTTGGCAGAGAAGAAAACAAAATACTACTAATAGAATTTCTCAACAGCCTATTCCAAGGACAGAAAACCATAGTAGATCTGCGTTACAAACCAGTAGAACTCGATGGCGATCAAGAACAAATGCGGCGTGTCGTCTTTGATCTACATTGTATAGGCACCGATGGTGAAATATTCATCATAGAGATGCAACAACTTTATCAAGAGTTCTTCAAAGATCGAGCAGTATACTATACCTCTAGACTTATCAACAAACAACTACTTCGAGGCAAAGCGAGTAACAACTACCAATTACCCGAAGTATATTTCATAGGTATTCTAGAATTCCCTTTACATCAAGACGACAAAATAGATCAGCCCTATTTCTATGACGTAGCACTATGTGACATACAAACAAAGGAAATATTCTATGATAAGCTAGGCTACAAAATGATATCATTACCACTATTCAACAAGAAACCAGAAGAACTATTAACCATAAGGGACCAATGGCTATACCTACTCAAACACCTGAGTACCATGGATAAATTACCAGCTTTTTTGGACAAACGAATTTTTGGTCTTATCTTTGAACTAGGACAAGTAGGTAAATTAACAGAGGAGGATCTTATGTCATACGAAGCAAGCTTAAAACACAAGCGTGACACTCAAAGTGTACTCAATACAGCACGGAAAGCGGGTATAGCACAGGGATTGGCTGTAGGTAGAGCTGAAGGAAAAGCTAAAGGATTGGCTGAAGGATTGGCTGAAGGATTGGCTGAAGGATTGGCTGAAGGACTAGCAAAAGGAGTAGCAAAAGGTGAACGCGAAAAAGCCATCACCATTGCCTTAGAATTCAAGAAAATGGGACTATCTGTTGCAGACATCGCCAAAGGAACAGGTCTTTCCATAGAAGAGATAGAAAAGCTATAAAAAAGACTATATAAAATAATAAGGGGATTGACATGTATCAATCCCCTTATTATTTTAAAATCCTTCACCTAGCACCACTCAAATTGCCACCTCGAGCCTTCCCACCCTCGTCACCTCGAGCCCAGCCGAGAGGTCTGTCACACCTAGCACACTACCCAAAAACGTCTTTTATTTCAGCGATGGCAACATTCATCATCAAGGATAGGACTGAGCCAAGGAAGAGGCCATAAGCATAGCGGTTTCGATAACATCGAAATAAAGCCTGCGCTTGATGAAGAATGAAAAAAGGAAGTGCGACAAATCGCCTACATAAAAGACAATGGATTTGGTACTTTGGCCAACACCAAAGGACTAGGCCACCTCGCGGCCATTGAGCGAGAATAAACCCATTCGCTATTGAGCGATATATTAATAAACTAAAAATGAGATTTTTATATTCAAAACAATTTACTATGTTTGAAA
>CANRHE010000182.1 GCA_947630335.1 uncultured Sphingobacterium sp. | reverse complement strand
ATTTCAATCACTTCATTAAATTCAACCTTACTATAATTCATCAAAGCTCTGACAGAAAGATAATTAGTAGACAAAGAGACTCTTTGATTTAGCGGGAAATCATAACCTATTATGGTTACAAAACTGCTATAAAAAGCTTCTAAATTATCCCCAGAGCCAACCTTAGTAAGACGAAACACTTTTGGTCGTTCATTATCATTTAAACTGTACTGAAATGAAACATCTCCATTAATTCCTACCAACTGCGTTTCATCTAGCGCACTTGCAATAGTAAGCCTATCTGTACGCAACAACTTTCTATTCACATTAGCCATCAGCAAATCTTGAAGTAATCCAAAATCTACTCCCTCCCCTGTATAACGATTAACGTACACAAATGGCTTTGCGATATATTCACTCTGTAATTTATTTAGTATTTTGATACTATCTGGAGTAATCAAAACACGCGCAACTTCATAATTAACAACAGTAGCTGTTACCGATATCCAAATAGCCTTATCCCTGTCCACTCGAATATGTAGAGTAACATCTTGATTATCTGACCCAAATTCAACTCTAGTCTTAGCACGTCCTTTAAATGTATGAAAATCTAGATTATTAATCGAATAACCATCCTTCACAACTACCGGAGCCCCTTGAACATTCTCTAAAGCTCCAATCTTACGCTTTGTGCCACATCCACTCAGTACAATCATTAAAAGAAGTACAATTCCAATATACCTACTCCACATATTTCTTATTTTTAATTTTTTCTTCAATCTTAACTTTATCAGTCGGATTAATTTCTAGGGAAGTAATAGCTTTTTGCCATTGTTTTATTGCTTCTTTAGTACGACCTAACACTGAAAGAATATCTCCGTAATGTTCAATCATTACATAAGAAGGAGGGTTTGCTTGTTTTACGGCTTTTTCAATCCATTTAAGAGCTTCGTCGTACTTCCCTTGTTGGAATAAGACCCAAGCATATGTATCAAGATAAGTGGACATATGAGGCTCTAATTGTATAGAGCGATATGAATACTCTGCTGCTTTATCCAAATCCTTTTTACGTAGCGAAAGATAGTAAGCCATATTGTTCATTGCATTGGAATTAGTAGAATCTAACTTTACAGCTTCTTCGTAAGCAACATCTGACATAGCATGCATGTCTAGTTTATTATACAAATCCCCTAAAGAAGTATAAATAACGGACTGTAAATATTTATTTTCAGTTGTACTGTTGTTTAATGCTGCCTCAAGTAACTCTCGTGCTTGTTTATTATCCTCTTTTACAAAATAAGCCAATCCTGAGAAATAGAGAAGAATAGGATTACCAGGATTAGCATTCAAAGCTTCCCTAGAATGAAGAATTGCTGCATCTAGATCTTTTGTCGCTATATCAAGATTTATCAACATTCTCCAAGCATCTATCTGGTTAGGAGATATTCCTATTGCTGTTAAAAAATTAGATTTAGCTTCCGCGGTATTACCTCGCTTCCAGAGTACTTCACCTTTTATCATATGGCTTTCGGCAACACGTGGATGAGTTAATGTTAATGCATTTGCCAAAGATTGTAGCTGATCAACAGAGAAAGTGTTATCATCTTTCCCTAATAAATCCAACATAACTCTATACTTGGTACCAAAATCTACCTGTTGGGATTCAAATCCTTTTTTTAATGCTTCGTAAGCTAATTTACTTTTCTTATCGATAGATAGTGCGTTGGCCAAGTCAAAGTATAATAAAGGATCTTTTGAAACTTTCAATCCATTTTCTAAAATAGTAATAGCTACTTTGTTTTTCTTTTGTTCCAAATTAGCAAAAGCCAATTTACCATACACACTGCCTAAATTGGATTTTCCTTGCCAGGGTAATAACAAAGCTACCCCATTATCAACCTGCTCATTCCCAAAAAACACATCTGCCATTACAATATCTAGGGTATCTGAATGGTATCCTCGTTTTATTTCATCGTTATACACCTTTAATGATTCATCAACCTTATTTAAATGTCCTAGCGTAACTATCAGGTCACGTCCAATGCTTGTTTCATTAGGGAATAATTCTCTCGCTTGCCGAATTGTTGCTAATCCCTTGTCAACATCCTTATTCGCACCATAAAGATCCATTAAGTAATCATAATAGATCAAAGAAGGCGCTAGAGTATACGCTTGTTCGGCATTCATTATGGCTAATTCTAAATTACCAACTTGCCCCAACAATAAAGCCTTGGCATAATAAGCATCATCTGCATTAGGATAATTCTCAGTTATATTGTTCAAAATCTGAACAGCACTTTGAAAGTCCCCACTTTTGAGTTTTTGCTCTACTTCTTTTAATTGATTATCGTATGGCTTGGTCACTTGTGCGTAACTAAAAAATCCTACACAAAGTGTAACCAAAAAACAGATAAATTTCCTAACCACAGTTACTTTCATTCTATATTATATGTACATCACTAAGGTAATATATTGTCCTGAGAAAATCATGATTGAAAACAAGAAAATCGTTGTAGAATATATTAAATAGTGTTAAAATAAAATATACACAAGTAGTTGCAAAATAAAAAATAAAAACACTATCTTTGCAGTCCGATTGTAGTGATTACATTCGTATAAATATTTATTAATTAATTAAATAAAAGCAAGTGAATACGTTAAGTTACAAAACTGTCTCTGCCAACAAAAACACGGTTAACAAAGAGTGGATCGTTGTTGATGCTGAAGGTGAGATCTTGGGACGTTTGGCCAGCGAAATTGCAAAAGTAATTCGTGGTAAGCACAAGCCAACATTTACCCCACACGTAGACTGTGGAGATAACGTTATTGTTATCAATGCAGACAAAATTAAGTTGACAGGAAACAAATTAGGCGACAAAGTATATGTTCGCTACACTGGCTACCCAGGTGGTCAACGTTTTGTTTCTCCAAAAGAATTATTGGCTAAACACCCTGAGCGAATCATTGAAAAAGCGGTACGTGGTATGTTACCTAAAAACCGTTTAGGTCGTCAGTTATTTAAGAACCTTTATGTTTATGCAGGAACAGAGCACAAACACGAGGCTCAAAACCCAAAACCAGTTAAATTTTAAGGAGAACAATTATGTCAACAACTAACACTTCAGGAAGAAGAAAAACTGCTGTTGCTCGTATCTACTTAGGAGCTGGAAGCGGAAACATTACCGTAAATGGTAAAGACTACAAAGAGTATTTCCCAACATTGCCTTTGCAATACATTGCTACTCAATCATTATTAGTAGCTGATGCTTTAGCAAATTTTGATGTAAAAGTTAACGTTCAAGGTGGTGGTGTAAAAGGACAAGCTGAGGCTGTTCGTTTAGCTATCGCTAAAGCTTTGGTAGAGCTTGACCCAGAGGTTAAGCCTGCTTTGCGTGCTAAAGGTTTAGTAACACGTGATGACCGTATGGTTGAACGTAAAAAACCAGGACGCAAGAAAGCACGTAAAAGATTCCAATTCAGTAAACGTTAATCACAGGAGGATCAAAAAATGGCAAGAACTACTTATCAAGATTTATTGGATGCAGGTGTGCACTTTGGTCACCTTACACGTAAATGGGATCCGAAAATGGCTAAGTACATTTTCATGGAACGTAACGGTATCCACATCATTGACTTGAACAAAACACTTACGAAATTAGAAGAAGCTTCATCAGCTATCAAACAAATCGTAAAATCAGGTCGCAAAGTTTTATTCGTAGCAACGAAAAAACAAGCAAAAGAAATCATCGCTCAACAAGCTCAGGCAGTAAACATGCCTTATGTAACAGAGCGTTGGTTAGGTGGTATGCTTACTAACTTCGCAACAGTTCGTAAGTCTATCAAAAAAATGTCTAACATTGACAAAATGCAAAAAGATGGTACATTTGATGTATTATCTAAAAAAGAGAAATTAATGATTCAGCGTGAGCGTATTAAGTTAGAAAGCCTTTTGGGTGGTATAGCTGACTTAAACCGTTTACCGGCTGCTTTATTCATCATCGATGTGAAAAAAGAACACATTGCTGTAGCTGAAGCAATCAAATTGAACATTCCTACTTTTGCAATGGTAGATACAAACTCTGACCCTACTAATATTGACTTCCCAATTCCTGCTAACG
Organism: uncultured Sphingobacterium sp.; assembly: GCA_947630335.1. Classification (GTDB taxonomy): domain Bacteria; phylum Bacteroidota; class Bacteroidia; order Sphingobacteriales; family Sphingobacteriaceae; genus Sphingobacterium. Next base: position 602 of record CANRHE010000182.1, on the reverse strand, counting down.
ATGACGCTACTAAATCTATTAGCCTAATCGCAAGCATCATTGGTCAAGCAATCACAGAAGGTTTAGAGGAACGTAAACGCGACAAAGAAGAAGATGCGGAAAAAGAAGCTGCTGCTGCTAAAGCTGCAGTAGATAATGGTGAAGCTACTGAAGCTGCTCCAGGAAAACGCACTCGTAAAGCGAAAGACGTAGAATAATAATTCTATATAAAGCCGGATAGACAAGTGTTGGTTTCTGGAAGATTTAGCTTCCTTTACCTGCCATGTCTTTCCGGTTTTTTTGGTTAATCAAAAAAGTTAATAGTTTAGTAATCAATAAATAATTTGCTATTAACCGTTCAATTGTAATTTTATTAAAAAAAATATCATGTCAGTACAAATTTCTGCATCAGATGTAAACAAGTTGCGTCAACAAACAGGCGCAGGTATGATGGATTGTAAAAAAGCTTTAGTTGAAGCTAATGGTGACTTCGAAGCTGCAGTAGATTACTTACGCAAAAAAGGTGCTAAAGTAGCTGCTAGCCGTCAAGACCGTGACTCTAACGAAGGTGTTATCATTGCTAAATCTTCAGCTGATGGTAAAACTGGTATCGTAGTAGAAGT
>CANRHE010000181.1 GCA_947630335.1 uncultured Sphingobacterium sp. | reverse complement strand
AGATAATTATCTGATATACAAAGTTTATCAGCATAAAATCCTACGGATCTATTGATTATATGATACTCTTCTACTAAATCTTTGAAACGATAGGTTATTTCAACCTCCCTACAATTATGCTTATCAATTACCTTATCAGCATAACTATCAAGACGTAATAGAATAGAATAAAACAAAGATAAATAGACATTAGGCCGCCTCAATTCATGACTTAACTCACCATTTAAAATAAGCATACTTCCAATCAATGCTTGAAAATCATATAAATCTATTTGTATATGTGGATTCCGCACCAAGTCTCGTCGATTACCATATAATAATACGTACTGAACCAGAATATTAGACTCGTATACTACTACAAATCCTTCAGCATCTTGGGATACATATTTAGTATAGGTCCAGTCTCCATGAAGAACATGCATAACCTGACCTGGACTTACCTCATATCTAATAGTATTAACAGACTGAATAACCACCCCTTTAGTCACTACAATCATAAAGTTAAATGCTGTACGATAAGCCGAAGAAGTGTTTAAAATATTCTTTAGATACTGCTCTATAGTATATAATTGTAACGGCTCAGTATTGGATAATATAGCGTGATCTAAGAATGGTAAATAAGTCTCCTTAAATTCTTTATTTGATAGAACTCTAAATTCATTCCTCATAAAAACAATGAAAATATCTGCTGACGAATATAAAGATAATAATGCTGCATAAAAAGCATGATTTGGAATCACAATAGCACATTATAGATAAATGAACAACTATTAAGCTTACTAGTTTTACATCGGTTTATTTAGTTAGTTTTTTATGTATTTAACACAACAAGAGAAAGAAAAAATGTTCTTGCTTTTTGCGGCATCAGTAGCGACTAGCCGAAAAGAAAAAGGACTTAGACTGAGCTATCCAGAATCGATAGCTTACTTATCTGGCTTTATAATCGAAGGTGCGCGAGAAGGCAAAACCGTCCACTGCCTTATTAACGAATGTAAGACTTTATTGACGGCAGATGATGTCATGGAAGGAGTTCCTGAATTATTGCAAGAACTTCAAGTAGAGGCTATGTTTCCTGACGGTACAAAGTTAGTTTCCATTCATCAACCTATACTACAAAACAAACCCTCAGAGATCATACCAGGACAGTATAGTTTTGCTAATGGAGACATTGAATTGTTAACCAATAGAAAAAGAATCACTATTCCAGTGACCAATACCTCAGATCGACCTATCCAAGTGGGATCGCACTACCATTTCTACGAGGTCAATCCCGCCTTAGCATTCGATAGAGAGCTAACAACAGGCTACCGATTAGATATAGCCTCTGGATTATCTATTCGATTTATGCCAAAACAAGAAATAACTATTGATTTAGTTGAATTTGGAGGAAATCAAGAAATACATGGTTTTTCGGGTAAGATTAACGGAAAGGTTAAAGTAAAAAAATAATGAACAAGATATCAAGAAAAGATTATGCTAGTTATTTTGGCCCCACTACAGGAGATAAAATTAGACTAGCCGATACAGATTTATGGATTGAAATTGAAAAAGACTACACAACTTATGGCGATGAGTTATTGTTTGGCGGTGGCAAAGTCGTACGTGACGGTATGGGGCAGCACCCCCTAGCTACACGAGATCAAGTCTTAGACCTCGTTATTTCTAACATTATCGTTGTCGATCATACAGGAATCTTCAAAGCGGATATTGGCATCAAAAACGGTATTATCGTAGGAATTGGAAAGGCTGGAAATCCATTAATCATGGATGGTGTTACTCCTAATATGATCGTTGGTGTAGGGACAGAATACATGGCAGGTGAAAATCTAATCGTGACAGCTGGAACTATTGATACACATGTGCATTACATATGTCCTCAACAATTTGATATTGCTTTACAAGCAGGTACCACTACAGTAGTTGGTGGTGGAACGGGACCAGTAGCTGGTACACTTGCAACTAACTGTACTTCGGGTATTTGGAATCTCGAAAAAATGCTCCTAGCAACGGACAAGATTCCATTAAACTTTGTTTTCTTAGCTAAAGGTAACAGTTCTAGTAGAGAAGCTTTGGATGAGGTAATTACTGCAGGTGCCGGAGCATTAAAGATTCACGAAGATTGGGGAAGCACACCTTATGTGCTTAACAATTGTTTAGAAGCCGCTGATACCTCTGATATCCAAGTATGTATACATACCGACACTTTGAATGAGGCAGGTTTTGTAGAAGACTCCTTAAAAGCTTTCAACGGCCGTTCCATTCACACGTATCATACCGAAGGAGCTGGTGGTGGACATGCTCCAGATCTTCTAAAGGTGGTAGAATATGACAATATATTACCTTCGTCCACAACTCCTACAAATCCATTTACAATTAACACGATAGACGAACATCTAGATATGATGATGATCTGTCATCATTTAGACAAAAATATACCAGAAGATGTAGCATTCGCCAAATCCAGAATCCGTGAACAAACTATTGCAGCAGAAGGCTATTTACATGATATTGGTGCAATATCAATGATGAGTTCAGATGGGCAAGCAATGGGTCGAATCGGAGAAGTAGTGACTCGTACTTGGCAAATTGCTGATAAAATGAAGAAGGATACAGGTTATTTATTAAAAGATCAACTCAATAAAAATGATAATGTGCGTGTAAGAAGATATGTAGCTAAATACACCATCAATCCTGCCATAACGCATGGGATATCTGAAGATGTAGGTTCCATTGAAGTAGGTAAAATGGCTGATTTAGTGTTTTATAAACCTGCTAACTTCGGTATCAAACCTGAAATGGTGATGAAAGGAGGATTTATTGCTTATGCTGGTATGGGAGATCCAAATGCTTCTATCTCTACACCTCAACCTTATATGTATCGCCCAATGTGGGGTTCTTACGGACAAGTTGTTGGACAAACCTCGGCTCTTTTCGTCGCTAAACAGGCCTACGAAAAAGGCAGATTAGAGGAAATTGGGGTGACCAAAATGTTGAAAATTGTCAAAAACACAAGAAATGTAAAGAAAAATGACTTAATACTTAATGATTCTACCCCAAAAATCACTATGGATACAACTACTTATGATATTACAATTGACGGGAAAGCTGTAGGTATTAAGCCTTCTGATAAATTACCCTTAAGTCAATTGTATTTTATTTAAAGATTAATACTTGTTTTAATTATTGCCGCAGTAAAATTGATTTTTACTATAATTACAGCTGCTCCAATGCTATTGGGGCAGCAATTGTATGTATCCTTCCCTAACCCATTAGTAAAGTTGACTTCATAGAAGTTATTTTCCTACTCAACAAATATACCTTATCAATAATACGCTATTCTTTTGTAATTTGGGATTTTAATATTTAATGCACACCAGTTTAATATATGTATAATTTCAAAAATGATTATTCCGAAGGAGCTCATCCACGTATACTTCAAAAATTAATTGATACCAATTTATTACAAGAATTAGGGTATGGTGAGGATCAATATTCTCAAGAAGCTAAATTCTTATTAAAAGAAAAAATAAATAACCAAAATGCTAGTATTTATTTCGTTTCTGGCGGTACTCAAACAAATCTATTAGTTATTTCTAGTCTACTCAGGCTTCACGAAGCAGTGATTAGCACACAAACCGGACATATATTTGTACATGAGACAGGAGCTATTGAAGCCCTTGGTCATCGTGTCATCACTGTAGATACGAAGGATGGAAAATTAAGTATAGATGGGATTGATAAAGTTTTAGAACAATACAATCTACGTCCTCATATGGTAAAACCAAAAATGGTATATATCTCTAACTCTACTGAAATAGGGACGATATATAGCAAAAATGAGCTAGAAGAAATTTCGGATTACTGTAAGCGTAAAAATCTTTACTTATTTTTAGACGGTGCACGTTTAGGCCATGCTCTTACCGCTAATAACAATACCCTAACTTTGAGTGACATTGCTAAGCTTACAGATGTATTCTATATCGGAGCCACTAAGAATGGAGCATTATTAGGCGAAGCTATTGTATTCAACAATGCGAATCTCGCACCTGATTTTGATTATGCTCTTAAGCAAAAAGGAGCTTTACTAGCCAAAGGAAGGCTATTAGGTATACAATTTCTTGAACTTTTTAGAGATAATTTATATTTCGACCTTGCCAAACATGCTAATAAAATGGCAATGAAAATTGCAGATGCGATTCAGAAAAAAGGATATTCATTTCTTACAGATTCTAGCACCAATCAGATATTCCCCATATTACCAAACCACCTTATTAAGCATTTGTCTATAAAATATTTATTCTTTGAATGGAAACATATAGACGACCAACATACCGCAATTCGTTTGATCACTTCGTGGGCTACCGATGAAAAAATTGTAGACCAATTTATTGCAGATCTTTATTAGAACATTTACATTATAACATCGTAAGAGACTCACAATATTATCGAACAAAATCTTAAAAAACATGGAATTAAAATCTCTTCATATAAATACTTTTTTAATTGTAACTTCGTGCCCGAATATGATACTGCATTCCTTGACATATGTCATCAAGTAGATATCGTATAACATTAATAACAAACAATTTAGCTCAACATATTCAGAGTCTCAAAGTATCTTATGATTAACGTAAATAATATCGCAGTTTCTTTTGGCGGAACAACACTATTTTCAGATGTATCCTTCTCCATTAATGAGAATGATAAAATTGCCCTAATGGG
>CANRHE010000180.1 GCA_947630335.1 uncultured Sphingobacterium sp. | reverse complement strand
CTCGAAATGGAAAAATGGTTAAGTGAGCAGCGCATTAGGATAACAGAATCTTACATGACCGCCAGGATGCTTGCCTCTACACTTCGATTGAAAGTAGATGAGCTAAACTTTGCTCAAGTTAATTATGAATTGTTGTCCAAAGAATTCAAAATAGGTAATAGTTCATTAAATGATTTGAATATTGCAAAAAGAGAGTTATCAGAAGCTAATGACCGTATGATGAAGAATCAATTTGATTTGCTCAATGAATTGATAAAATTAGAGTTGTTAAGTGATTCAAAAATCATTTCAAAGTAATATAAAATGAATATTTTCCAGTTAATTATCCGTTGGTTTTTACGTCTAAAATGGTGGTTCTTGATCCTTCCCATTGCTGTAGCTTCAATGGCTATTTATTTGACTAGAAATTTAAGCTTACAGTATAAAACTGATTTAACCATATATACAGGAGTAATATCTAATAATAGTAATGCTTTGGGGCTTAATTCAGGCGGGCAAGACTGGAATATAATGAATAATAGTATTAATAATATTATTAATACTATTCAATCTAAAGAAACAATTAAAAAACTTTCTATTGAATTATATGCCCGTTTAATGATTAATGGGAATCCAAATAAGGATAATAATTTTATAAAAGCAAAACATTTTAAGGAGTTATATGATATAACCCCAAAGGATGTTTTGAAATTAATCGATAAAAAGTCTGAATCTGAAACGGTACAACGTTTATTGAAATATGAAAAGCCAACACGAGATAATTTTATTTACGGACTTTTAAATTGGGAACATCCTTATTTCAGTTATAAAGCTTTTCAGGAAAACTTACATGTAAGACGAATGGATAATAGTGATATCTTACAAGTAACATATGAAGCGAATGATCCTGGTGTTGCCTATCAGACTTTAGTGATTTTTAGTAATATTTTTGGTTCTGAATACAGAAATCTACAGTTCGCAAATACCAATAACGTAATAAAGCATTTTGAAGGCGAACTGTATCGAGTTGGACATGACTTGCGTCTGCAAGAGGATTCTTTGACGATATTCAATGTAGATAATCGGGTGATTAATTATGATAAGCAGACGGAAGCAATCGCTTTTATGGATAAAGATTTTTCTTTACGTGCTCAAGAAGTGTTCTTTTCTTATAATAATTCTAAAGCTGCTCTTCTCGAGCTTGAAATGCGGCTAGATAATAATATTCAATCTATAAAAAATAATACTGAATTCTTAAATAAATTGGATCAGCTAGCTGATATTAATTATTCCATTTTGAGAGAAAAAACTATAAGCTTAAATGATCCCCAAGAAGATCAGGAAAAGATTGGGAACTTAAATAAGAATTTATTAAAGAAAGAAGAAGATTTTAAGAATTTCATGGGAAGATATGTAGCTCAAAAGTATACTAAAGATGGGTATCCTAATAGTAATTTTGTAGCACAATGGGTAGATGAGTTACTGAAGTTTAAAAAAGCAGAGGCTGAAGTTAAGGTTGTTAAAGATTTTCAATCCGAACTGGATTCAAAATACAGTTTATATTCACCTATTGGTTCAGAGATTAAAAGGAAAGAAAGAAGTATTAACTTTACTGAGCAGTCGTATCTGTCAATCCTTTCGAGTTTAAATGAGGCTCGTTTACGTTTGAAAAGTTTAGAAATGAATTCAGCTGTTTTAAAAGTTATCAATCCGCCAAGTTTTCCTCTAACTTCAATGCCATCAAAGAGAAAAATGATTGTTGCGGGTTCTTATTTTGGAACATTGATATTTTTGTTTGGCTTTTTTCTAATATTAGAACTTTTAGATCGAACTTTGCGGGATAAATTACGTACAGAAAGAATAACGAATTCTAAAGTTATAGGTGCTTTTGCTCCACCAAAAACTTTAAAAAATAGTACTGTAGTTGAGGAAAAGATCGTACATGGTATAGCTAATACATTATTCGGACTTTATAATCCTTCGCTTCCATTTAATATTATTAATGTTATTACCTTATCTAAAATAAAAGAATCAAATAGGATAGCAGAAAAGATTTCCAACTATTGGTCAAATTTAGGTTTGATTTCAAAGGCTTTTTTTGAAGGTACTGACTTTAAGTATAATTCTCGAGAATATTTGATAGGGCGTGATTGGAAGGAGAAAGTCAAAGCTTTTGATATTGCTTTTATTCAACATGCACCTTTTTCTACTTCCTTGATTCCATCTATCTATCTACAAGAAGGTTTAGCTACTCTGATAATTTTAGAGGCGGATACTGTTTTCGATTTTGAAGAAGAATTGGTTTTGAATAGTATAAAAGAACGAATGGATGGAAAGCCACTCTTAATATGTCTTATTAATGCAAAATCATATGTTATTGAGGAATTTACTGGATTATTACCTCCATATACTTTCATCCGTAAATTAGGCTATCGTTTGTCAAATTTTGGCTTGACATCTAAATCTTAAGTGAATTTAAAAGTTTAAATTTAGTAACATATGCTTAATAAGCAATTTCTGCAGAAAATTGGTTTAGCCACTATTTTATTTAGTTTCGCCTCTTTATCTGTAATTTTGTCTATAAAAGAAGGCGTTGCTGTGGGCTTTCTACTATATTTTCTTCCATTGTTATTATTAGGAGCTTATTTTTTAGTTCAAAAACCAATTGTAGGTTTTACGTTTCTAATAGTTTTGTGTTTTATAATTTTAGGGTTAGCTCGTTATATACCTTTGCCTGTACCACCAGGGCTCACAATTGATATTGTATTAGCTTTACTTTTTGTCATTCTTATTCTGCACCAAATACTAGGTAAATATCCGCTAGGTAAAGTTTATTTTAACCCAGTGCTGATATTATCTATGGTTTGGATGAGCTATTGCTTTCTAGAAGTATTCAATCCAATGACAACACTTTCTAATTGGAGTACATCTTTTCGTTCCATAGGAATGTATATTGTTCTGTTTCAGTTGTTAGTGTTTTTGTTGCTGAATGATATCAAAAGGTTAAGATACTTTTTCTTTCTTTGGGGAGTACTTGTTTTACTAGCAGCATTTAAGGCTATAGGACAAAAAATATTTGGTTTTGATACTAGTGAAATGACTTGGCTACGTGAATTTGGAGGTAGAACACACTTGATTCATAGTGGTATACGTTATTTCTCATTTTATTCTGATGCCGCTAATTTTGGGTGTAATATGGGCCTAACATTAGTTTTCTTCACTATCTTGGCTATTAATGATAGGTTGCGTTCTAGACGTATTTTTTATATTGCTGTTGCTTTATTTGCAGCTTACGGTATGATGATTTCTGGTACTCGTGCTGCTATTGCTGTTCCTTTTGTTGGCTTTGCTACCTTGCTTATTTTAGTCAAAGAGTGGAAATGGATTATTGTCGGAGGATCTATTTTAGTTTTATTATTCGCATTTTTTGGATTTACGAATATCGGTGAGCAAAATGTAGATATAAGGCGTATGCGTACTGCCTTTAGCTTTTCAAAAGATGCTTCTTTTAATGTGAGGTTACAAAATCAAGAAAAGATGAAGCTTTTTATGCCTGATTATCCTTTTGGAATAGGTATGGGTCAAGCTAAAAATGCCGTCGAAGGAGATCTTATGTATGGATTACCTACGGATACCTCTATGGTTTTTATCTGGGTAGAGACAGGAATAGTTGGCCTAGTCTTTTACTTATTAATATTTGCTAGTGTGCTTCTTTATGGAATCTATTATGTATGGATAGTATTACAGAATCCAATGATAAAGGCCATTACTATGGCATGTGTTTCTGGTATATCTGGTATGCTTATAGCAGGATATGCTAATGAGATATTACATCAATTACCTACTGGTCCAATTGTGTATATAATGATGGGGATTATCATGATGTGTCCATTCCTTGATAAACAAGTCCAAAATGCATAAACCTTCAACTCAACTTGCTTTTATTACGGTTAACTATAACGGTATTCAAGATACTCGTGCTTTGATTAATAGTATTCAAGCATTACGGCTAACTATAGAATATAGTATTGTTGTAATAGATAATGGTTCGGTGATTAATGAATGGGCTTCTTTATTAAATGAATTTCCATTTTTGTTAGGAGGTAGAAGTGAGGTGAATTTGGGTTTTGCAGGAGGCAACAACTTAGGATTAACAATGGTTGACGCTGAATATTATTATTTTATTAATAATGATACCATTCTACCCATTGATGCTGGATCCCAAATAGAAGATATGATCCAGTTTCTTGCAAGTGACTCTTCTATAGGAGGTGCTTCTCCAAAAATCAAATATGTTGAACCAGCTAATTTACTTCAGTATGCAGGCTGTACTCCGCTTAGTCGTGTTACTTTACGCAATAGGCAAATTGGCTATAAAGAAGAAGATGAAGGACAATACGATAAGATTATCAAAGTGCCTTATATGCATGGGGCAGCCATGTTAGTACGTGGACAAGTGATTAAAGAAATAGGCCCAATGCCTGATTTATATTTTCTATATTATGAAGAATTGGATTGGTGTGAACAAATTTTAAAACGATTTCAATTGTTTTATTATCCTCGTGCTGTGATTTTACATAAGGAGAGTGCGAGTACTGGCATAGATTCACCTTTTAAAAAGTATTATCTCTCTCGTAATAGATTGATTTATGCTTTTAGGAATAGAAAAGGAAGAGAGCGCATTTTCTCTATTATTTATCTTACAACAATACAAGTTGTAAAGGCATTAGCTGAATTTGTTAAGGGGAATAGCAACTCTTGTAAGGCAATTTTAAATGGAGTCAAAGAGGGTTTGGTATGGGG
>CANRHE010000179.1 GCA_947630335.1 uncultured Sphingobacterium sp. | reverse complement strand
AGACTCTACGAAAGAATCAACGTCTATATTTTTTTGCCAAATTTTCATTATTCGAAATATATTAAAACAATATGATATTAAACTTGTTTTAAAGTCAAAAGAACATCAGTTTAATATGATACGCTCAAATTTAAAATATAATCTGCTAATATCCTTAATAGTTGTAAATGTAGGATTAATTTTCACTATCTTTTTAATTGAAAGTAATGAATTAAACACTACGATATATAATGAGTTAAAAATATGGGCAGCTTACGGAATTACTATTTTAGGGATTATCTATTTTGCTTATTATCTTAATAAAATTCTTAAAGAAAGTAAAACAATCATTGCTAATTCTGAATCTTCAGATCCTCCAATTTTTTAACTTCATTCACATCAAAAGGAGTTTCTTGATAAACGTAATAATTAAGCCAATTATTAAATAATAAGTTAGCATGCCCTGTCCAGCGAACTACTGGCTCATTACTTGGATTGTCTTCTTTGTAATAGTTTACAGGAATTTCAATCTCTAACCCTTTTTTACAATCACGAGAATACTCTTCATGAAGAGTATAAGGCGAGTATTCAGAATGCCCTGTTAGATAAAATTCACGTCCCCCCCGGGTAGATAAAATGGCAAGCCCTGCTTCTTCTGACTCGGATAGAATCTTAATAGCAGGATTAGACAAAATATCCTCTTTTTCTATAGTGGTATGTCGACTATGAGGAATAAAGAACTCATCATCAAAACCTCTAAATAGTGGATCTAATTTATCTTCAACATCATGTTTAAAAACTCCAAAAAGCTTTTTATCTAAAGGTTTCTTTTTTATTCCATAAAAATGATACAACGCAGCTTGAGAAGCCCAGCAAATATAGAGTGTCGAGGTTACATGCTTGCGCGCCCAATCAAAGATTGAAGTAATCTCATCCCAATAATTAACCTCTTCAAACATCAACATTTCTACAGGAGCTCCAGTAATAATCATACCGTCGTAACAATTATCCTTAATATCCGCAAAAGTCTTATAGAACATCTCTAAATGCTCTTCAGGAGTATTCTTAGACACATGGGTATCCAATCGTAAAAACTCTAACTCGACTTGTAATGGATTATTGGATAATAATCGAATAAAATCCGTCTCCGCAGAGATTTTCAAAGGCATCAAATTTAATATTAATAAGCGCTGAGGTCGGATATCTTGTGTATCTGCCCTTAAGTCACTCATTACAAAAATATTTTCACCTTTTAATAATTCAATAGCAGGTAAGTTATAGGGGATTTTTACTGGCATATTATACTTCTTTTCAACAAATGGCTAAGGTAAAGATATATTGACTAATCATCAATATAAAAATGAAAATAGCCGCTAGATCTCAATCGCATTTTTTCTGCCTCATTATGTAATTTATTACATACAATATCTGAAAAAGGAAGTGTATTAATGTAACAATTTTTAACTTAGTGTTATACTACAAAATTTATTATAAACTTCTTTAAACAAATGAAAAGAAAGTCCTTATTATTTTTTGTTTGCCAATTAGCTTGGTTAACACCATTTGCGCAGCAAGCAAAAACACCACTATCATGGCAAGATATACCTGCTTGGCAATATATCCGGACCAACAGCGTTCAACCCTCTCCTGATGGACAATGGATTGGCTATGTATCTGGACCAACTCAAGGAGATTTAATCCTTTCGATACGCAACACACAGGATACCACCACAAACTTCAATTATAAAATCGGTGGACTAAGTTATCCAGTAGTATTCAATAACAATAGTCAATTTGTGGCATTCTATGAATCGCCTGTTTTTAAAGATGTAAAAGCTAATGAAAAATCTAGAAAACAAAATATAAAAAAATTAAAAGTGGTGGCGCTCAAAGACACTGCCTCTTTAACTTTTGATAAAGTACAAGCGTTTGAATTCTCCAATGATGACAACAAGTGGTTAGCTATTCGCTTTGAAGGCACAAATACTTTAGGGCCAAAAATAGAAGATCTTGGCAAAGGGAATGACTTATTACTCTATAACCTGCTCACTAAAAAAAGCTATAACTTAGGTAATGTAAGTGAGTATAAATTCAATAAATCAGGACAATATTTAGCTTATGTTGTTGATGCTAACGGAAAGAATGGAAATGGAATCTTCTTAATGGACTTAGCTACAGGATTGACTAATGCTTTACAGAATGATAAAGCTAATTACTCAAAAATCACGTGGAACAAAGAAGGAACAGCTTTTTCACTTCTAAAATCAAATAAAAATAAGGAGTATAAAACTCCAATATATTCGTTAATTGGTGTCAAAAACATCAAAGGTAATCATGCTAATGTTTTAACATACACAGGACTTGACGAAAATCAAATTTCAAGTGGATATGGTATAAGTGAGAATAGTACTCCATTTTGGAGTAAAGATCTGAATACAATATTTTTTGGAATTGCAAAACTTGAAAAAACTGACGACGCCAAGAAAAAAGAAGATGAAAAAGATAATAAAAATGAAACAGATTCTACTACTACTAAACTAGTACTTAATAAAGATTCAACAACAATAGCCAAAGTGAAAACAACGACTGCTAAACCTACTAGCAATAAAAAAGACTTAGAAAAGCCTGACATGATTATATGGAATTGGCAAGATAAAAGATTGCAGTCAGCACAAAAAAATCAATTACAGCGCGATAAGAGCCAAACCATAATGAGTGCTTGGAATATCAGCCTTAATCAATTCACATCATTAGCAGACAGCACTGTAAAGTCTATAGGATTAGCACCCAATCAATTAATAGGTTATGGTTATGACTTCACACCTTATGAATATAAGGCTAATCTAGACGGCCAATCCTATGCAGATATATACATCATTGATATCGCAAGCGGAAAAAGAAAATTGGCCATCGAAAAACTATATTTAAATGCGTCGCGAGGATTGAGCTTCTCCCCAAATAGTCAATACGTATTGTATTACCAAGATGGTAATTATTATACACTTGACGTAAATACTCTTTCAAAAAATAATCTTACAGCTAATATTCCTGCGTCCTTCGTCGACATCTATGATGACCATAATGTAGTTAATGTGGCTACAGGTAACTATGGTTGGACATCAGACAGTAAATATGTCATACTAAAAGACAACTACGATTTGTGGAAAGTATCTCATGATGGTAAGACAAATGTGCCATTAACACAAAGTTGGAAAGATACCAAAACTACTACAACCACATACAGCCGAATATACGAAGATGACGAAGGTATAGATTTAAAAAAAGATCAATATTTCAGCATATTTAATAATACGAATAAGCAAAAAGGAATAGCATTATTACCCGCCAATAAGAATAAATTAGAAATACTTAAGCTTGATGATATTAATATTAGCCCTATTCGCAAGGTTAAAAATGCTGACAAATATTTCTTTATTGAAGAAGATAGCCAGCATGCACCTGAGGTATTTGTAACTGACAAATTATTAAAATCGCAGCATAAACTAACATCTAACACACCAGATACTTCCAAATATAGTATCTCAGCAGGCTCTAAACTCATCGATTACATTAGTGCAAATGGTGATACCCTACAGGCGACACTATACTTGCCAGCAGACTATGTCGAAGGAAAATCATGTCCGACAATAACCTACATTTACGAACGTCTTACAGATGAAAAAAACAGCTACTCCCAACCTGCATACCCTGGAGGAGGCTTCAATAGAGCAATGTATACCAGTAATGGATATGCTGTATTAATGCCTGACATTAAATACAAATTAAACGATCCAGGAATGTCTGCTGTAGCGTGTGTTGTACCGGCTGTTGAAGCTGCAATTGCTACTGGTATAGTTGACAAAGAGAATGTGGCTATTCATGGACACTCATGGGGAGGTTATCAAACTGCTTTTTTAATTACACAAACAGACCTTTTTAAGGCTGCTGTAGCTGGAGCTCCATTAACAAACATGATTTCGATGTACTCATTAATATACTGGAATACAGGAAGCTCAAATCAAAGCATATTTGAATCTAGCCAAGGTAGATTGACTTCTGGATACTGGGACAATTGGGATGCCTATACCCGAAATTCACCTATATACCATATTAAAAATGTCAATACACCATTAATCATCATGCATAATGACAAAGATGGAGCAGTAGATTATACACAAGGAGTAGAATATTATAATGGTTTGAGAAGATTAAATAAGCCTGTAGTCATGTTGACTTATAATGGGGAGAATCATGGCTTAGTGAAAGAAGTTAATCGCAAAGACTATGCTGTACGTATGATGGAGTATTTTGATCATTATTTAAAAGGTAAGCCTGCACCAGCATGGTGGTCTAAAGGTGTAGACTACATAGATCTGGAAAAACATTTAGAAGAACGTGCTTTCTAAACTAGTGATACATAAAAAAAGCGATAGAAAGTTTCTATCGCTTTTTTTATGTATCACTAATATTATGATTAACCATTTGACAAAGCTGCAGCACCCGATACAATCTCCGTTAATTCGGTAGTAATCGCTGCTTGACGAGCTTGGTTATATGATAATTTCAATTGTTTCAATAAGTCTCCAGCATTTTCTGTAGCCTTATCCATTGCTGTCATACGTGCACCATGCTCAGACGCATTAGAATCTAATACAGCCTTAAATAATTGAGTTTTGATTGCTTTAGGAATTAACTCTTCTATGATTTTCTCCTTAGAAGGTTCAATAATATAATCTGATTCTACTACTTCAGTACCTTTCTCTTCAGGTACTAATGGTAATAATTGCTCTGCTGTCAAAATTTGAACAGCTGCATTACGGAATTGATTATATACAACATCTACTCTATCGACGTTACCTAATTTAAACTCATTCATTAT
>CANRHE010000178.1 GCA_947630335.1 uncultured Sphingobacterium sp. | reverse complement strand
TCGGCGCAATAGGGCCACCTAACCCCAAAGCAGGATCAATAACTTTTAGATTATCATCAGTCATAGCCTGATTAAGGGCATTTTCTTCTCTTTTATTTAAAAGATAAATATATAGACTCTCCTTTACCTTTTGTTGTCTTTCAACCGAAAGCATAATACGCTCTTGCTCAGGAACTTTAAGAGCCTTACTTTTAGCTAAATTCTCTTCTTGTCTATAAGACTTATTTTTAATTTGAAGTCCTTGTATGTTATTTTTTAACAAACGGACTAAATTATCTTGCATTACAGCCAATGTGGAGTTTAAATCCAAAACAACAGGGTTTGAAGAATTTGATGTACCCGAGGACAACCTATTTCTTCTTAATAATAGTGTGTTATAATCTGTTATTATTGACTCTATTTTCTCGTCTACTAAACCGGTATTACTGGGTATCAAATTATTTTCATCAAATGATTTTGTCACATAATCAAGCATGAGTTGCTGTAACTTGAGATTAGCTTCAGTCTCATCCACTTGCAGCTCATAACGTTTAATATCATTCAGATATCCACCACCTAAATCGGTTAATGCAAGTCCTTTATTATTAGTCTTTAAATCTTGAATCTCTCTTTCCACCCCTCCTAACTCTTGTTCAATAATAGCTAATCGTTCTTTGATAAAACTTGTAGTATTAGCTGCGATCAACCCTTTATCCTCAACTGTAAATTCGTTATAAACTAAAATTAAATTGCGGAGCATTGCAGCAGCTCTAAGTGGCGAACTATCATCTAATGACACATTTAATAAATAGGCCTCTTCATTTATTTGAACAATATTTAAATTATTCAAAAAATATCCAACTAAACTCTCAACTGAACTCTTAGTAACATGGATAACTCTTGATAAATTCCGTTCTGGAGAATCGTTATAAGTAATGATTTTAATGTTTCCGACAGGAGTCTTAACAATTTTCCCTCCGGTAGTTAAAACATCTTTTGAATATTTGTCTCCATTAAAATTAAAAAGCCTCAACTGCTTATTATCCAAAAACTCAACATCAAAAGTAAAATTTTTATTAGTATAAGAGCTGTCTAATTCTATTTGAACAGGTGAGTTAGTATATAACTCTTCAAATCTTAATCCAATTTTTTCTTTATAAGATATGTCGGCATTAGTGCGTTGAATCGTATTTCTCATCAATTCCTTTGACCTTAATTGTAAGATCTCATTATACACACTTACTGTTTTAAAATAACTTGGTGATCTAGTAATCGAAGTACTATGAGAATTTTCTGGTGACTTAATCATCACCATTTCTGTTTGTCGATATACGAAGTTAGTTCTACTATAATCATAATAAAAATATCCTACGAAAATCACTAGGGAGAGTAAAAACAATTTCCAATGAAATAATAAATATTTCAAAAAATCTAAGATATTTATAGATTTACTATCTGTTATATTATTTTCCATTATTTTCGATTAAATAAAGCCATAGCTGTTACACTTAAAGAAATTACTCCAAATAACATACCTACCATTTGCCATACTGACTGAGTTCCTGGCGTTACTTGTTTATACTTTGGGGCTACATATACAATATCATTCTGTCGTAGAAAATAGGCTTCTGAATCAAATACATCATACGATTCTAAATTAGCAGTAAGAAGCTTACGATTACCTTCTTGCTCACGAATTACAACAACACGCTGGGCATTGGCATTTGGATTAATACCATCCGATTTAGCAATAGCTTCGAAAAGAGTAATTCTACCATCAGGAACAGATATAATTTGGTTTCTAATTTCGCCCATAACCATAACTTTAAAATTCAATAAGTTAACTTTAACTAATGGATCTATAATATAATTTTCTTCTTTTATACGATTAGTAACTAGCATTTGGATTTCATCGGTCGACAATCCAGAAACTTTTAATTTACCTAGAATAGGAAAGTCAATAAATCCATCTTTGTTTACTAAATAACCTTCTTCAAAACTATTATCAGCATCAATACTTTTTATCACATCTTTTTCAGTTGTCAAACTATATCCTCCAGGATGAGTGTTAAATGGTGCAGACAACTCAAAATCTTTTGAATGTACCTTAATTGAAATACGATCATTAGATTGTATTTTCAATGCTTCTGCAGCCTTTACTTTGTAAAGTGAATCTGGAGACATATCTTTAACATATTCGATTTTTCTCATCATACACGATGAGAAAAAAAACACACTTACTAAGGAGAAAATTAAAATTCTATACATTGTTCATTGTTTTTATTCCATAAAAAGAAAACTCTACAGCTTGCTTATTAACTTGACAATCTAAAACCCCTATAGGGATACATTTCAAGATAGCTTCAATAGTATTAATCATATTATTAAATAGCATTCTATTCCATCTTATACCAGAACAGCTAGGCAATAATTGAATAAATGCGTCTACGTTTTGTTTAATATGGAATTTATTAAATTGTGCTTGTCGTAATCTAACTATTCCTTTAAGAGGCACTCTAACATTTCTATAACACGATGTCTTACCACTCCAAGGGGTACCGTATATATATACTTCATTATCTCCGACAATCCTTATAGCAGGATTGTCATCATTTAACAAGGTAAAATTATTGAGATATTTAAGCCATAATTGGCTATGGGTACTTTTGCCAGTACCGCTTTTACCTAGAAACGCATATCCCTCTAATTGACCTCTTTCAACTGCAGATGCATGAATCATCAAAGTGTCAAAGGGTAATACCCCTTGACCAAAAACCACCATTAAAGCCCAGCTTATTAAGAAGTATTCTTCCTTAACCGCATCTCCTAAGTATATAGTCGATTCACGAAAATCCTTTGAGCTAACTACAGTTAATTTTGTGTTTTCTGATAGATTCTTCAAAGATGTAATAAAATATAAATCACTTTCTTCAAACCTAAAACCTTCACCCCAAGTGTCGGAACTTTCTGCATGAACTTTCAACTCTTCAGCAAAAGATGGAACACTAGATAATGAAATATTAACTTTAATAATCGCGTTACCAATTAACTCTAACTCTGAACCTTTGATTTGGAACGAATCAAAACTAGGTAGATAATGGTTCAGATTAAGCTCCATAGGGAAGTTAACTTCTAATAAATGATCTGCAATTTTAAAAAATATTTTATTTTCCATAATAAAAGTTAACTTAAATTAAACGTATGATCACATAACGAAGCTAAGTGCATATCATGTGTCACAAAAACGAATATTTTATCTTTACCAAGTTCTTTTAATCTCTGTATAAGCTTTAGGGCCGTCACAGAATCTAAGGACGAAGTAATTTCATCAAATAACCAAATTGGTGTGTCGCTTAATATAGCTCTTGCTATTGCTAAACGTTGCGCTTGGCCTTCCGACAAACCATAACCCGACTCCCCAATCACAGTATCTATTCCATCTGGCAAATCAAAGACAAACTCGGCACAAGCATTTCGCAATGCTTCATTTATTTTTTTTTCTGAAATAAAACTATCTCTAACGATGAGGTTTTCACGAATAGTGCCAGAAAATAATATATCCCCTTGCGGTACATATCCAAAATTCGTTTTAAACCTACTATCTAATAATTCAATTTTATTATTGAAAAATAAGTTTATTTCACCTTCTTGAGGTCTAATAATAGACAGCAATAATCGAATCAAGGTAGTCTTACCTTTTCCACTTGCTCCTATAATTGCAGTACTTTCACCTTGATTCAATATTAAATTCAAGTTCTTAATGATATCTATTTCTTCATATTTGAAACTTACGTTACTCAATTCTATCTTTTGTATACTTTCTATTTTGTACTGACTAGTTGATGGAGCATACTTCTTTTTTGTTAACAATACTTCAGATATACGCTCCAATGAGACACCAAAAGAAACAAAAGCTGGAAAAAAACCAAGTAATCCTATCAGAGGATTTTGCACTCGTCCAACAAGTTGAAGAAAAGCTGACATCATTCCAAAACTAATAGTGCCTGCATACAATCCTAGAACACTCCAAATAAACGTTACCAAAAAACCAATGTTGATCACTATCTTAACACTTGTTTGTGACAGTAAAGAAAAAGTTAATATTTTGTGCTTTAGAGACAATATTAAATTTTGAGTATCTAACAATTTTTTAACCCTAAAGTTTTCTATCCCTAGAGTTTGAATCAGCATTCTATATTTAAGATTTTCTGTAACCACATGACTCAATTCTCCTTCTGTTTTTTTTAATTCTATATTTAGTTTTCTAAACTTTCTATAATAAAGTTTAGAAAAAATAAACAAAGGAGTTATCAAAAAAACCACTAAAGCCAACCTACTATCAAATATCCACAATAGACCAAACGAGGTTAACAACCTAATTATAGTTAATGTGAAATTTGGAAAAGTCTGTACAATCATCTGTACAACTTCTAAACTATCCTTTTGAACTCTTACTAAAAGATCGCCTGTATTCCATCTTCTAAAATCTTCCCACTCAGAGTACAACTGAGCTTTTGCAACTTCATTCTGAATATCGCAAGTCATTCTCATTTTACAGATTTCATTACTTTTTATAGAAATAAACTTAAATATCACACTAAATATGATAGCCCCGATAGACCAGTAAAGTGCACTTTCCAATCCATTTTTATCATTTGCCACGGCATAATCAATAGATTTTTTAGAAAAAATAATAAAAAGTAAAGAACATGCAATTACAAAAAGTTCAGCTAAATAATAAATAAATAAAACTTTTCGATAACCTACTGTTAGATTAAAACACCATTTTATTTGACCTAACAAACTAAACTTATTCAAGGGATTTTAATTTAAACTTACTTTTAAAATGTTCAATTGGATAACAAACGGCTTCTAATGGCGCTAAAGGGAAAAATTT
>CANRHE010000177.1 GCA_947630335.1 uncultured Sphingobacterium sp. | reverse complement strand
CATAACATTGATTTATAATTGAGTTTACAAAACCAATTATGAATTCATAATTGGTTTGCCAAAAACCTTAATAATAAGATTATGAAAAATTGTTTTTCAAAACCTTTTTCTCTCAAAGGAATGTATCCATTAACATCGGTTCTGTTATTAACTGTGGCATCTCCGATGGTCTCCTATGCAAATTCTGGAGTAACTAAGTTTGAGTTAAATGTAACTCAGTCTCAGCAAAAAATCTCTGGAAAAGTAATGTCTAGTATTGGAGCAATTGATGGTGCGACAATCTCGTTGAAAGAAAATCCAGCTATAGTTACCTCTTCTGATAAAGAAGGTAATTTTTCGATTACTGCCTCAATTGGTCAGACTTTAGTAATTAAAGCGCTCGGTTATGATGCCGTAGAAAAGAAAATTACTTCGGGTACTGTGATTGTGAATCTAATAGAGTCTAATGAAGCTCTTGATGAAGTTGTGGTTGTAGGTTATGGTGTTCAGAAAAAAGAAAGCTTGACAGGAGCAATGCAAGTGGTAGGGGGTAATGAGCTTCGTAATATTACCACCCCTAATGTGGAGAACATGCTTAATGGCAAAGTTTCTGGTGCCTATGTAGCACCAGGTTCAGGTCGTCCTGGTTCAGGAGGAGCTGTTGTCATTCGTGGTCAAGCTACTTTAGGAGGTACTACAAGTCCATTATGGGTAATTGATGGAGTAATAGTTGGTTCTGGTGCAGGAGATTTGAATCCTGATGATATAGAGTCTATTACAGTTTTGAAAGATGCAGCATCAACTGCAATTTATGGTTCTCAAGGTGCCAATGGTGTTGTAGTGGTCACTACCAAACGCGCCAAAGCAGGCGTTACAAATATTAATTTGTCTACACGTGTAGGATTTAATGAGTTGACGAATGGCAATTTGAAGGTCATGAATGGCGCTGAGCTTTATGATTATTATGCTTCTTTTGCGAATGCAAATACAATTAGTTTTCCGCGTTGGAATGAAGAGTTGAGAAATAGCAATTTTGATTGGTGGGATTTGGCTACGCAGAAAGGTTTTGTACAGAATCATAATCTTTCTGTTGCTAGTGGAACGGAGAAATTACGTTCTTATCTTTCTGTAGGGATGTATGATGAAAAGGCTGCGGTAAAAGGATTTGACTATCGACGTTACAATATTCGAATGAATCAAGAGTATAAGCCTTTTGATTGGTTGACTATTAAACCGTCTATAGTAGGTTCACGTCGTGGTACACAAAATAAAGAATACTCTGTAGGTGCTATGTATTCTAATCTTCCTTGGGATAGTCCCTTTGATGCCGATGGAAATTTAGTTCCACATCGCTCTAGTAGTTGGGTTAATAGTCAAAACACCAACTATTTGTATGATTTACAATGGGATCATTCTGCTGGTGTGAATTATGAGTTTATGGGTAATTTGGATTTTGTGATAAAGTTAACGGATTGGTTGTCATTTAGTTCTGTTAATAATTACAGGTATTTGAATGGAGCTAGTAGTGGATATACTGATCCAAGATCTAATGGAGGATTAAGTGTTAATGGTAGGATTACTGACTACAGAAGCGAAGTTGCAAGAAGGTATACTAACCAAATGTTGACCGTTAATAAATCATGGGGTAAACATGTTTTATATGCTATTGGAGGTTATGAATTTAATGATTACTGGTCAAAAACATTAGATGTCTACGGAACAGGATTTGTACCAGGTTTTGAAATTTTAGATGTAGTGGCTAAGCCTGAACGTACTAAAGGAGGGATCAGTGAATGGGCTGTTCAGTCTTTAATTTCTAAAGCAAATTATACATACGACAACCGGTATTTAGTGGAAGCCTCATTAAGAAGAGATGGTGCATCAAATTTTGGAGATAATGCTAAGTACGGTAATTTCTTTTCGATCAGTGGAGGTTGGAATATAAAAAATGAAAGCTGGTTTAACGCGCAGTGGGTGGACGTTTTAAAACTTAGAGCTTCTTATGGATCATCGGGTAATCGTCCGAGTGCATTGTATCCTCAGTATGATTTGTATTCAGTGTCAACGAGTTATAATGGAGATTCTGGCGCTTTAATCTCTAGGATTGGTAATAAGGATTTAACTTGGGAAAAAACTAATACCACTGGTGTGGGCGTAGATGCGGCATTTTATAATAACCGTCTTAGAGCGACTATTGACTACTATAATAAGAATACAGGTAATATCTTGTACAACGTTCCAGTTAGTTTAATGACTGGTGTGGGTAGTATTTATAGAAACATTGGCGAAATGAATAATAAGGGTATAGAAGTGAGTGTTGGTGGAGATATTATTCGTAACAGCGACTGGTTATGGAGCCTTGATGTTAATCTTGGTCATAATACAAATAAGTTAATTGATTTGTTCCCTACTCGTAATATGGATGGGTCTTATTCGGTTAAGCCATTATTTGTGGGTGATGGAGCTGGTATTGCGGGGTCTGCGCAATATGTATTGGAACCAGGACGAGCTATTGATACGTACTATTTGAAGGAGTGGGCTGGTGTCAATCCAGATAATGGTGCTCCGATGTGGTATATCGTAAGCCGGGATGCCAATGGCGTAGAGACAGGTCGTGAAACTACTTCTGATTACTCTAAAGCAACAGTTGAAAAACTTGGTAAGTCATCTCCAAAGTTATTTGGTGGTTTTTCGACAACAGTACAATATAAGCAGTTTGATTTAGGTGCTGTGTTTGGATATTCTCTAGGAGGGCATTATTATAACTATGCACGTCAAGAATATGATTCAGATGGAACATATACTGATAGAAACCAAATGAAATTATTGCCAGGATGGAGTCGTTGGGAGAAACCTGGTGATATTGCTACCCATCCTGTAGCAAAATATAATAATCAAGATAAGGGTAACTTAGTGTCTTCTCGATTTATTGAAAAGAATGACTTTTTAAGATTACGTTCTTTAACACTTGGCTATAACTTAAAACTTAATCAATACGGGGTTAAAAACATTCGATTATTCTTCACGGGAGAAAACTTGTTTGTCATTACTGGATATTCTGGTGTTGATCCAGAAATTCCAGCGAACAATGGTTCGGTGTTGTCATCAGCAGGTCCTGCAGTATACCCAGCTACTCGCAAGTATATGTTTGGCCTAAATGTTTCATTTTAAAACGTATAAAACTATATGAAAAAGATATTTTTAGCATTGCTAGGTTTGAGTCTTTTAAGCTCTTGTGAATTAGATAGATTACCGTATGGTGATATGGGGGCTGACCAAATACAGAAAGACCCAGAGGCGTCTCTGGAGTCGTTAGTGAATGGGGCGTATGCACAATTAAAGTCTTGGTCCGATCCAATGCATAGAGCAGGGGAGTACGCAGGAGATAATATGATGATTCGAGGATCTTCTACTGATGCTTTTTATGAATTTATTTCCTTCGCTAGAACTCCTAATAATGGTCGATTAAGTCAGTTTTGGGATGCGAGTTATAAAGCAATAGCGCAGTCTTCAAACATAATCAAATTGATTGATGAAGGTAAAAATGAGGAGATTGATAGTCGATTAGGAGAGTGCTACTATATACGTGGTCTTATGTACTTTTACTTGGTACGTACGTATGGTAGACCTTTTTATCAAAATCCAGAAACAAATCTAGGCGTACCAATTGTTAATGGTACCCCTGATAATGTATTGGATATGTCATTGCCAGATCGAGCAACAGTTAAAGAAAATTACGAGCAAATTATTGCAGATCTAAAAAAGGCAGAAGAATTACTGAGTGATAAAAGAAATGCTATTCGTGCAACAAAAGGCGCAGCTCAAGCTTTATTGTCAAGAGTATACTTGTATATGAGTGGTACTTATGAAAAACCAAATAGAGAGTATGCACAATTGGCTGTAGATTATGCTGATAAGGTTATTAATTCTAGAGATTATTCTTTGCTTCCTAGAGAACAGTTTCTTAAATATAATACTTATACACCGGAAAATAATATCGAAACTATATTTGCAGTGAAACGTTTAGCTTCAGAATATTCGGGCTATGACCATTATTATGGCGTAGGTGGGATGTATGCTGTTATAGGTGGTATGGGATGGGGTGAAATGTACGCTAGTGCCAAATATCTTGCTTTATTGGATGAAACTGGACGTAATGACTGGAGACCTGATAGGTATAAAATGGTAGATGCTCGAGCTGCATTTATTGAACCAACTTACTCTAAGAATACTGCAGGAGAATATACTGAGGTGTTTAGATTTATTAAATCGGATGGTGTTGATATTTTGAATTATGTTCAAGCAAATGTCACTCGAAAAGGTAATGTCATTACTTGTAAAGAAGGTGATAATGAATACACCTTAATCCCTGTCGATGTTGATCAAGAAATTTATAAAATTGAGTATAAAGATGGTAAAACATATACAGGTGTTATTGATAATTTTATTACCTTGAATAGAGTATATCCTCAGTTTTTTATTACTAAATGTTCACGTGAGGGAGAAGATTCTCATCTACACTCACCTATTATTAGTCGTCTTGGAGAGATCTACTTAAATAGAGCGGAAGCACAAGCAAAATTAGGTAATTATGGACAAGCGTTGACAGATTTGAACTTGATTCGAACTCGTTCTATCCCAGGTGCTGGTTATGGGTCTTTAGATGCTAATAATGCGGGAGAGTTGATTGATAAGGAACGTCAGTTAGAATTAGCTTATCAAGCGGAAAGAAGCTATGATGTATTTCGTAACGGGAAAGCATTAAACCGTCAGTTTCCCGGCCCACATAAACAATTTGAGTCCATAAGCCCAACAGATTATAGAGTAGTATTCTATATACCTCAAAGTGCTATTGATTCTTATCCTGGACCATTAACACAAAATCCAACTGGAAATTAATCTTAAATAA
>CANRHE010000176.1 GCA_947630335.1 uncultured Sphingobacterium sp. | reverse complement strand
GTACATTTAAACGAGGATTATACGTAAAAAAAGTACGTTCAAGTTCTTTATTTGTAAAATTGTTAATTTGTTTTAACTGGTCATTATTAAAATTATTCGTCAAATTAATTTTTAATTTCTCTACATTATAAGCCAATCCTAATCTATAATTAGCACTCAATCGGTCAAAATCATAATTACTGCTATAAGTGTCATCCAACGAATTATATACACCATCTACTTTATTGTAGGATTCAATGACAGATGTATTTTTACTATTTTCTAATGCATAAGCTAAAGACAAGTTTAAACGCTCTGTCAACTGATCTGTAAAAGTAAGAGCTCCTCTAAAGCGAGTCAATTGTTGATTTTTAACTTTCTTTTGATCTGTTAAAGTATCTTGTAAGCCTGGTCTTCTTGATAATTCACTGTATAAAAACCCATTCCCAGAAACCTCATCTCTACCTACAGTTCCATTAAATGTAAGAGAGCGTCCTTTTTTGACAAACCTTCTGGTGTACAAGATATCAGCATTGTAATTATCTACGCGATCGTCTGATATCTCATAACCATCCACTTGATTGGTAATAGCTCCCGACTCATTGTAAGTATTTGCAAAGTTACTCGTACGATTCCACAATTTCTTTTTTGTGGCATTACCACGTAAAGTAATCAAATTAAGCGAGTCGATATCTACATCATAACGAAGATTAACTCGGTGTTGCTGGTTTTCGGTATCCAAATTCTTACGAGTACTATCATTACGTAAACCCGATCTCAATGTTTCTTCTGATCCATCACTATTAATCTGTCCAAACTTATAACTCAAGTTCAGCTTCATCTTATCTTCTTTCCATTTGTCATTGAAATTTATGCCTGTATTGATAGCTTTAGGAATACCAATGATGCCTTGTCCAGAGAATGGGTCATTTGTAGACACTACATTTACACCTTCATCTGTAAATGTAACACCAGAATCTCCACCATATTTTTCAGCATCTTGCCAGCTTAAGGATGTCGTACCGTTATTCCCAAAAAGACCATATGCAGAGATCTTCTGCGAGCCTTTAAATTTATTGAACATGAGCTGCCCCATATAGTAGTCATCTGTTCCACCTCCTAACAAAGCTTTACCAAATATTCCATTCTTAGCATTATCTTTAAGCTTCACATTGATGGTTTGTTGCCTTTCTCCATCATCCATACCAGTTCGCTCTGCTTGTTCCGATTTTCGCTCGTAAACTTGAACTTTATCAACCATATCCGAACGCAAATTGCGAGTGACTAAGGTAGGATCATCTCCAAAAAATTCTTCACCATCTACTAAAACCTTTTGTACAACTTTACCTTGTGCAGTAATCTTACCAGACGCATCGACTGAAATACCTGGCAATACTTTTAATAGATCTTCAACCTTAGCATTTTTTTCTACAGTAAACTGCCCTGCATCATATTCGGTTGTATCACCTTTAATGGTGATAGCAGCCCCCCTCTTTACTACAACTTCTTCAATTAAATGAGCAACGCTCTGTAGTTTAATATCGCCTAAGGCATTTTCTTCCGAAATATTTCTAAAAAAGTCGGCATACTTCGGATAAGAAACAATCAGAAGGAACTCTCCAGATTTAGGTTTTTTTAATTCAAATTTACCGGCAGCATCGGTGCGCCCGTAACTAACTAGAAGCGAATCTTTGGCTTGGATAAGCATTACTGTCGCATTCTGAAGTTTCAAATCATCATTACCATCCACCACTCGTCCAGATAACAAATTCTGGCCGAATCCTACTTGAATAGTGATTAGAAATGAAAAAATAAAGAGGAAAAATCCTTTCATATTATAATAGTTTGATTTAGTTTTAAACAGTTAGTAGCTCGATAGAGTCAAACGTTACATTATTGAAGACAAAGGAACAAAATATAACACGCACATGGTATTCTAAATAGGCAAATCTTTAATTACTATCGGTAAAACAAGTGTTATGATCGGTGAATTTATTCTAAAAAAAGTAAGAATAACTACTTCATAGGATGCATTAGCAAGAAACATTCCATAAAACAGTAGTCAAAACAATACACTTAATTTTCTAACTCCTCTAAAACTTGCTTTATTTCATTCAATGGTTTAACATAAAACCTATTAATCCACCATTTAGTAATCCAAACGCATAAAAGTACAAATACAAGTAAAGCAATAATTAGAATCAAGACAACAATCACTGATTTTTGGGTAGAATCAAATGAAAATTTTTCTAAGACAACAATTCCCAAGAACATAGTTACTAACACATAGGTGATATAACTATATATTTTGAATAATTCAATGGAGAATTTGTAGTTATAATAAAACCAATTTAAGCTTTTGGTGGAGCTAAACTCCATTTTGTAAGATTGATTGTAAAACCGAACCAAACTCCTCATAGGTACAATCATAATAACGATATAACACAAGACTACAAACCACATTATTGGTGTATTTACCTCAAAAATGTAAGGGTACAATAATATTAAAGGGAAGGATGTGAGTTGAAAAAAGAAATCCTTCTTCATCACCTTTCTTACATTATCAATTATAGAGTTCACTTCGTTATGTTTATCTAAATCAATTTCTATCTCTATATCATGGGGTGATTGATCCTCCCACTGCTTTTTTATTTCATCAAAATTCATAGCCATATGTTTTTATGAGTGTTTGAATCTTCTCCTTTGTTCTATTTAACTTCACGCGAGCATTTCCTTCGGATATTCCTAGATTAAAAGCTATGTCTCTGTGGCTTTGACCTTCTAAAAATAAAAAAATAAGCGCCTTTTCGACCTTGTTTAATTCATAAACTGCTCGATAAAAAAGCTTTAATTGTACCTCTTTATCCTCTGATTCATTTTCTATAGCTTGGTCCACATTATCTAAGAATGTAAATTGATTTGATTTTCTTTTTTCTTTTTTGAAATAAGTAAGAGCTGTATTCAGAGCTACACGGTACATCCAAGTGGAAAATTGGCTATTGCCTTTGAATCTATCGTAAGAGTGCCACAGTTGCAAAATAATCTCTTGCATGAGGTCATTTTGATCATCATGATGTTGCATATACATTTTGGAGACTTTATTTAAAATCCCTTTGTGCTGCTCAATAAGTTTTAAAAATTCCCTTTGCTTATTCAAAGTTTTTATTGGTTTGTCAAATATAAGAATTATCTCAATTTTTGAAGCTCGACTTCGGCATCATCTATAAAAAGCATCGCTGTAACTTTAAAAAAGCCGGGTAAAAGATTTGCTTTAATAGATAAGCGCATTCCTTCCTTATTGAAGAGGTGTCCAGTAAGAATTGGCGTCGTAATATAATTAACTTGACAGTCTTGTAATTTGCCATTTACAAATAACTTCTCTCCAGAAAACCAATTATTTTCAAGAGTAATTAGATTTCCTTCATAATTTGCGGTCCAAATAGATTTCATATGCTTAATAGTTTTAATGAGTTAGTATGACTAATTGAATTATGTTACAAGTTTTTTGAAAATATTTTATAACTACTCCAGTTGTGGACGCTTCACGCTAATAAATAATATTAATTCGCTATTTTTGTAGTAAATAACATTTTTGACATGCAAAACATCAAAGATTATGTACAAGCGAACAAAGATCGCTTTCTAGAAGAATTATTCGAATTATTACGTTTTCCTTCAGTAAGTGCTGACCCTCAGTATAAAGAAGGTGTATTAAATACAGCTGAATTTGTTGCCCAAAAATTAAAAGATGCTGGTGCGGACAATGTTGAAATCTGTCCAACTGCTGGTTATCCAATTGTATACGGCGAGAAAATTTTTGATGCTTCGTTACCAACGGTATTAGTTTATGGACACTACGATGTGCAACCAGCAGATCCATTAGAATTATGGGATACACCTCCATTTGAGCCTACAGTTCGTGACGGAAAAATTTATGCACGTGGTGCAGCTGATGATAAGGGTCAATTTTACATGCACGTAAAAGCATTTGAATATATGGTTCGTGAGAATCAATTAGCTTGCAATGTAAAGTTCATGATTGAAGGAGAAGAGGAAGTTGGTTCGGAGAACTTAGGTATTTTTGTTGCTGCTAATAAAGAACGTTTGAAAGCCGATGTCATCGTGATTTCTGACACGTCCATGATTAGTTTGGAGCACCCATCATTAGAAACAGGTCTCCGTGGATTATCCTATGTTGAGGTAGAAGTTACTGGTCCTAACCGTGATTTGCACTCTGGTGTTTATGGCGGAGCTGTTGCTAACCCAGCTACTATCTTGTCGCAATTAATTGCTTCTTTACATGATGAAAACAATCACATCACTATCCCTGGTTTCTATGATGATGTAGTAGAGTTGACAGAAGAAGAACGTAAAGCATTAAATGAAGCTCCTTTTGACATTGAAGAATATAAATCAGATTTAGGGGTTCAAGAACTTTGGGGCGAAAAAGGATATTCAGCTATCGAACATACAGGCATCCGTCCTACATTAGAAGTAAATGGTATTTGGGGTGGGTATATTGGTGAAGGAGCCAAAACTGTATTACCTTCTAAAGCATATGCTAAAATCTCAATGCGTCTGGTTCCAAACCAAAATTCAGAGCGTATTACTAAATTATTCAAAGATCACTTTGAAAATATCGCTCCAAAATCAGTAAAAGTAGAAGTTAAACCGCATCATGGTGGTGAACCTGTAGTTACTCCAACAGACAGTATTGCTTACAAAGCAGCAGAAAAAGCTTTGGAGGTTGCTTTTAATAAAAAACCTATTCCTACGCGTGGTGGTGGTTCTATTCCTATCGTAGCTTTATTCGAGAAAGAGTTAGGAATCAAAACGGTATTGATGGGATTCGGTCTAGACAGTGACAACCTTCACTCTCCAAATGAAAAATATGGAATAGAGAATTACTTAAA
>CANRHE010000175.1 GCA_947630335.1 uncultured Sphingobacterium sp. | reverse complement strand
CTGATTACAAGTCAGTTGCTCTACCAGCTGAGCTAAGGAGGCTAATATTTTAAAAGTTTCATCTCTTTTAAGAACAGTTATCTAACTTAGATAACGAGTGCAAATGTCGTTTTTTATTTTCGCATTCGCAAGAGATTTTTAACTTTTTTTTATTTCATTTAAAGAACGAAGCAATACTTCTGAAGATGTTACATTCTTATCCGTTTTGCTGATGCAAAGATAGTGACAGAATTGATATCTCAAAAATATTTTTATCAAAAAACCACTTTTTTCATGAATCATACTGATATGCAGTGAAATAATTTTTCAATTAGAAAGGCATTTATCTTTATAAAACATTTAAACTATATTTGGCTTTAATAAAAATTCATTTAAATGAGACTAAAAATAATTTCCTTATCGCTATTACTCTCTATCATTTCCCTATCACTAAGTGCTCAAAAGAAAGATAATTTTATTAAAAAATTCAAAAAAAAAGTTTTTTCTACTGAGGCAGATAGTTCACGCAGCAGTAGCTTTATAGCTCTATCCGCATTTTCTTATGCGCAAGAAACAGGTCTTGAGTTCGGTATAGCTAGTGTGTATAATTTTTATCTCGACAAACACAATAGCAACAGTAAGACCTCTAATATAACTTTGATGGGGACACTAACTACCAAAAGTCAAAGAAAGATAAATCTGACCTCAGACATTTGGACTAAAGACAATGAATATCATATATTGACAGACATACGTTTCAGAGATTGGCCTTTTAACTTTTACGGTATTGGCAATGACACATGGGAGATTGATGAATCTTATGTAGCTCAAAAGCTTAGTAGAATTAAAATAGATATTGAAAAAAGAATTGCTTCGAAGCTGTATATCGGTCTAAATAGCAATTATGATAATTATAAATTCAACACCTTAAATGATCAGGGATCATTTGAATCTTCTCAGATCAAAGGCAAAGAAGGTGGGCAATTTCTAAATTTTGGAGCATCAATATTATTCGACAGTCGTGACGTGACGACTTATAGTAACACTGGTCTGTACAGTCGATTTAAATACAGTTATGCTCCTAATATATTTGGAAAGGATAACTTTATAGGATCAATGGCCGAAATTGACTTAAGAGGCTTCATACCATTACATTCCAAAATCACATTAGCAGCTCAAGGTTTATATCGAGGAACCTACGGAAGTAATACTCCTTTCTATGTACTACGAGATTTGGGAGGAGACATGACTATGCGCGGATACTATTTAGGACGATATCGCGATAATAACTACCTAACAGGCCAGGCAGAATTACGGTATAGATTCCATCCAAGATTAGGAGCTGTAGGCTTTATCGGTACAGGAACTACATTTTCTAAGCAACAATCTCCACGTTTCGTACCTTCATATGGCCTGGGGGGAAGGTATTTCTTTAGTTTAGAACACCGAACAAGTATACGACTAGACTTTGCTTATGGTGAAAAAAGACCAGGAGAAAAAAGGCAATCGGGCTTCTACCTGAGTTTAAGCGAAGCCTTCTAATAAAAACTATCTCCAATAAGGAAACCTTAATCTAAATAGCTCCTTAGGTTGTTCTTTTCTATAAAAAATAAAACCATAGTAAAATAGATCCACGCAAACAATAAAGCGTGGATCTTTACAAACATCTTTCCATAAATGAGTAGCATACTTACTCTTATAGATATCTTTTAGCACTAAGTATTTGAATTGATGTTGTAATACAGCAATTTTCTCTAAACTTGTATTATCTTGTATTAACCATGCTTTATCTAGACCTATATCGGTGGAACATTCAGCATAACTCACAGATAAATAATTTGCTATATCTACTAATAACGCTTGTTTCTTACTACCTGTCCCATGCTGAGTTTTTTTGTATATTACTTCATCAGCTAATTTATAAACAAAAGGAGAGTGTGTTCCATGTCTACTATTAGAAGTCAAAAAGTGAGCGATAAGTTTAAATAGATAATGCATATGACAAAAATAACCTATTATTTAATACTTTATACAAGAGTATTTATTAAAACAATATTTTAATTTACACTCCTCAGCTGAGGGATTATTTTAGCAGCTTTTGCATTACAACATTCTTTTACATATATTTAGTATATGAACGATCTAAAACTGAAAGCACTTATTTCGCTAATTGATGATCCTGATAAGGAGATTTTTGAGCATGTAGAACAAAGTCTGATCAATTGGGGACCAGAAGTGATTCCGTATTTGGAAGATTTTTGGAAAAGTTCATTTGACCCCTTATCACAGTCTCGTATTGAAAATATAATTCATAATATTCAATTTGACCAGCTACTTACAGATATTCAACTATGGGCCATCCACAAACAGCAAGATCTACTTGATGGCTTAATTATAATTAATAGATATCAATATCCAAATTTAGATGAAACTGCGATACATTTACAAATTGGTGAACTCAGAAGAACTGTTTGGATGGAACTTATGTATGAAATGAGTCCTTTTGAAAAAATAAAGCTCCTCAATAACATATTATTTAAGGAATTTGGTTTATCAGGTAACACCTCTGACTACCATACTCCTCAAAACTCCTATATATCTTCAGTCCTAGAATCAAAAAAAGGCAATCCTATATCACTATCGTGTATATACAGTATAATAGCTCAAAAATTAGATATTCCAATTTACGGTATAAATCTCCCGAAACATTTTATAGCAGCCTATGTAGAAAACATAGACCAAAGTCCACTATTTTATATTAATGTATTCAATAAGGGACAAATAATGAAACATGAAGATATTTACTCTTTTCTAAATCAGCTTAATCTTCCACATGAACAAAAGTATACTGAACCATGTCGTAATTTAGACATTCTTAAACGGGTATTACGTAATTTAATTACCGCCTACAACAATCTGGGAGAAACAGTTAAAAAAGATGAAATATCATTATTACTCAAAGTGCTCAATGAGTTTGACTAGCGAGCATCCAAAGAAAGTGCAAATGGAGTTCTACCATTTATTATAAACTCTTTATCAGGATTAACCTCCCCTTTATCACTTATATTATACCTAAAAACTGCTCTTGATTCTGTGTCAGCTACATAGATATATTTACCTTCTTTTCGTCCATCTATAGCAATATCAAATGGAGATTTTAATTTATTAGCAGAAGTAACTATACGGTCAGGGCTAATATTTTGAGAACTATTATATTTTTCATAAAAATTTTCAAAAAACAAAATCCTACCAACGCTTGCAGTACCATTTCGATCATAATCCGTTACTACTAACAAGTCTAGAGACTTAGAGTAAGCAATACCTCTTATTGTATTAGCACCTTCAATAGTTAAGTTATAACGCCCTACATCAGTCAACAAAGTATCTCTAGTTGCAGGTGTCAATTGATTCAATAAATTTTTATATACTACTAAACCATTGAAAGCATTTGGCTTAGTCGTGATAGTACTCGCACTCGTAAAGGAACTCACAACCAGATTACTACCATCAGCATTAATTCCCCATGAATTATAGTCTAACGGTAAATAATATTTTGGTCTACGGTTTTTAGCATTATTTACAGAATTATTAAAAACTAAAAGTGAATCAGCTACATCATTACCATTTAATGCTAAAAGATAGTCACCAGACACTTTTTCTCCATTCTGAAAGACGTATGATATTCCTCTTACTTGATTTAACCCCCTATAGCTGACCAAATTATTGTATTCCAAAGTACCCTTCTCCCCTACTTTCATTACAGAAATGGAAGTATCCACAGCATTAACTAAATTCTGACTCCCTTGAAATAACTTACCTCCATTGTATGGAGAATAAAATAAGAAAGCACCTCCTTTAGCGGAAGATTTATATTTATAAATAGATTCAAAAGATTTAGGTGGAAAATTTGATGAATCAGCAGGCTCAATTACATAAATATTATAAAAACTGCTCCCTCCATCTTCTTCATAATTAGAAGTTGATATATACAATCTAGATATAGAGCGTTTATTCTCAATTGGCTCATCATCATTGCGTTGACAGGACATCACAATCATAGAAACACTCAGTAAAAGCAAGATAATCAAGTGATTTTTCATATTTAATCAATATACATTTGTAATACAAATGTATAAAATTTATAAAACTAACTCTACACTTAAACAAAACAGTTTGCTACTCTAAATCAAATAAACTTTTAGAAGTCAACAGTTTTACGTAAAATTGCAGTGTGGACATTCAAAAAACAGATAGTAATAAAGAATTTGTAAGAGAAAAGTTAGTACTACCCAATGCAGGTAAAAAACTTCTTTTACACTCCTGTTGTGCTCCATGTTCTGGAGAAGTTATGGAAGCTTTAATTGCTTCGGACATTGATTTTACAATATATTTCTACAACCCTAACATTCATCCCAGAAAAGAGTATGACATTCGCAAAGACGAAAACATCCGCTTTGCAGAAAAACATAAAATACCTTTCATTGATGCAGACTATGATGTTGATCACTGGTTTGAACTAGCAAAAGGTATGGAAAATGAGCCTGAAAAAGGTATTCGTTGTACAATGTGCTTTGATATGCGTTTTGAAAAAACAGCTGAATATGCTTCTAAAAATGGATTTGACGTCATCAGTAGTTCCTTAGGAATATCCCGATGGAAAAATATGGAACAAATTAATGACTGTGGTCTACGAGCAGCATCACGACATCCCAATATGGAATATTGGACATTCAATTGGCGTAAAAAAGGAGGTTCGGCACGTATGTTAGAAATATCAAAAAAAGAAAAGTTTTACATGCAAGAATATTGCGGTTGTGCCTACTCGCTAAGAGATACAAACAAGTGGCGTTTGGCGAATGATCGAACCAAAATTGAATTAGGCACCAAGTACTATGGTGATGAATAATAATTAATTTACAAAAATAATTGCATCCTTAGTTTTTAAATACTAATTTTGCAGGCTCAAATACAGGATTGTGAAGTATCTTAAAAAATATAAAATACCCTTTTCAGGCCTTGCC
>CANRHE010000174.1 GCA_947630335.1 uncultured Sphingobacterium sp. | reverse complement strand
CCCACTGGCTACTACTGTATAATTTTATGTATTTTTAATCACTGAAAACTTGTATCTATTTTTCAGGACTAGTCATTAGTTATCGTTCAAACAGCATTTCCAATGCTACCCTCCATTGGTAATCGCTACTAAGCTTCCATACCCGGATATAATTAAATTTCACCTCCTTATCCTTATCATACACAACTGCAGTTCCCAACGAATAAGCTAACTCTCCACTGTACGCTCTACCTACTTTTACAGGTGTAGTGACAATATCAATACGCTGCTTTTTTAGAAAATTAAGAACATTATTCTTTCCTGAAATTTCTTCTTGCCACGGAAAATAAAATCGTACATCATCATCTAAGAACTCCTTATAAGCAGCCTGATTATCGGCCATTAACACCTTAGAAAAAAGCTCATCAGTAGACATGATAATTTCTTCTCTTTGTTGAAGTCGTGCTTTAGAACGTTGCATTTGATATCCTGAATCGTCGGGCTCTACGTAAAAAAGCTCTTTAGGCTCATTTTTACCATAGTTCTCAACCTCAGCTCGCAGATCAACTTTCCAATCACCCTTCTTATTCCGCTTCCAAATGATTATATATTGTCCATTTCGTTGAACAGCGCCAACTTTTTGAAATTGAATCTTACCAGAGGTAACACCAAATTCTTGGCTTTTGGCTAACAAGGCAAAGTTAGGCTCCCAAATCATAACATCAGAAATGTTAGGCCTATTATTCAAGTAATTTAAGGCATTCACAGCTGATGGTACATAAAAAACAGACTCCTTATCAATAATAGAAGATAATGCATCATAAGGCGACTGTTGCTTTGATATAGCAGCAGCATTTCTATCTGCACTAATTAAACCACCAATTTTATCGGGCAATTGCGCTTTGGAGACTGACGTCATTAAAGCAAATGCTAGACACGATGTACTAAATAAACTTAACCTCATCTATAAATATTTGGAACCTATATATCAAATTTTATTCCAAAGAGTGCCTTCTTTACTATCCTTTAACTGAATACCAGCGGCAGTTAACTCTTGACGAATACGATCTGACGTAGCAAAATCTTTATTTTGTTTTGCATCATTACGTATAGAGATTAATAATTCCATTAGCTTATCAAAACTTTCCGTTTCTCCTGCTAACTGATCATCTTTTAACCCCATTACATCAAAGACGAAATTTTGGATGATAAGTTTAATCTCTTCCAATGTTTCTGAATCAACTTGTTGCTTACCGTCATATATGGAATTTATTAGACGTACTAATTCGAAAAGCTCTGCGATAAGAATTGGACTATTAAAATCATCATCCATAGCTGCATAACAACGTTGCTTCAGATCTTTCAAGTCTATATCAATTTTTGTCTTTGCAGCAGGTACAATTTTATCTAAAAGATTAATAGCAGTCATTAAGCGTTTATATCCTTTTTCCGCAGCATCCAAAGCATCATTAGAAAAGTCTAACGTACTTCTGTAATGAGCTTGAAGCATAAAGAAGCGTACCGCCATAGGCGAATATCCTTTACGTAATAAGGGATGATTACCCGAAAATAATTCCAAAGGCATAAAACCATTACCAGAAGACTTTGACATACGTGCACCATTAACAGTCAACATATTGGTATGCATCCAGTACTTAGCAGGTTGCACGTGGTTACAAGCTTCAGATTGGGCAATTTCATTCGTATGGTGCGTTGCTGCTAGATCCATTCCGCCACCATGAATATCAAATTGATCACCCAAGTATTTTTGACTCATTGCGGAACATTCGATATGCCACCCTGGGAAACCCACGCTCCACGGCGATGGCCATCGCATAATATGCTCAGGTTTAGCTTTTATCCATAACGCAAAATCCAAACGACCGCGTTTCTCATCTTGCCCGCCCAATTCACGCGTATTATTCAGCATATCCTCAAGATTTCTATTCGTTAGAATAGTATAGTTATATTCTTGAACATATTTTTCGACATCAAAATATACTGTACCATTAACTTCATAAGCATAACCGTTATCAATGATTTGTTTTATCATTTCGATTTGCTCGCTAATATGTCCGGTAGCTGTCGGCTCAATACTTGGTGGAATAGTATTAAACAAGCGTAAAACGTCATGGAAACCAATAGTATATTTTTGAACAATTTCCATTGGTTCCAATTGTTCTAATTTTGCTTTCTTAGCAAATTTATCATCTCCTTCATCGTTATCACCTTCTAAGTGACCAGCATCCGTTATATTACGAACATAACGAACCTTATAGCCCAAATGTAATAAATAACGAAAAATAAGGTCAAAGGACACAAAAGTTCTACAATTACCTAAATGCACATCAGAATAAACCGTAGGACCACAAACATACATCCCAACCATATTAGGATGAATAGGTTCAAATTTTTCCTTCTTACGCGTCAGTGTATTGTATACGACCAAATTGTGTTGCATATAAAATGATATTGATTAATGAGCTAATATTATTTTTGTCTAAAATAAACTTGAATAGGTACGCCTGTAAAGTCAAAGTTCTCACGAAGCTTATTTTCTACATAGCGTTTATAAGGATCCTTAATATACTGAGGTAAATTACAGAAAAAAGCAAACATAGGAGCTCTTCCTGGCAATTGTGTAGCATATTTTACTTTGATATATTTTCCTTTAAGTGCTGGTGGAGGATAATTCTCAATAACATCTAACATCACATCATTCAATTTTGATGTAGGTATTTTTTTAGTTTTATTCTTGAAAACTTGCATAGCAGTCTCCACAACTTTAAAAATACGTTGTTTTTCGGTTACCGAAGTAAAAATAATTGGAACATCTGTAAAAGGTGCGATTTTCTCACGAATACGTGCCTCAAATTCCTTCATGGTTTTGTTATCCTTCTCGATAGTATCCCATTTATTAACAACAATAACGATACCCTTCTTATTTTTTTCTGCTAAGTGGAAGATATTAATATCTTGCCCTTCAATACCATCATTCGCATCCAACATCAGAATCACAACATCAGAATCCTCTAATGCACGAATTGTACGCATAACAGAATAAAACTCAATATCTTCGTTTACTTTACTCTTACGACGTAGTCCAGCCGTATCTACCAGTAAAAATTCATGACCAAATTGGTTATAATGAATTTTTATAGTGTCACGAGTTGTACCAGCGATATCGGTTACAATGTTACGATCTACACCTAATAAGGCATTCGTTAAAGACGATTTACCAACATTAGGACGACCTACGATAGTAAATTTAGGTAACGCTTCTTCTTCTTCCTCTTCTTCTTTTGGAAAATGGGCCACTATAGCATCTAATAACTCTCCAGTACCTGAACCTGTCGCGGAAGAAATATTAAACACTTCACCTAAACCAAAAGCATAGAACTCTGCTGAAGAATGGTGTAATTTTGCATGATCTACTTTATTCGCTACTACGAATACAGGTTTTGACGTACGGCGCAACAAATCCGCTATTTCATCATCTAAGTCAGTAATACCAACCGTAACATCTACCATAAAAATTATGGCATTCGCTTCTTCAATAGCTATATGTACTTGATCACGAATAGCTTCCTCAAAGATATCATCTGATCCATGAACGAAACCACCAGTGTCAATAACAGTAAATTTCTTTCCGATCCATTCAGCACTTTCATAATGACGATCACGCGTCACTCCACTGAAATCATCTACAATCGCTTTTCTACTCTCAGTCAAACGATTAAACAAGGTCGACTTCCCAACGTTAGGGCGACCTACAATTGCAACAATATTTGCCATAATTTTATATTTTTTAACTCGCGCGTTACCATCTCGGCAACTAAATTCTATTTACTTTATCCTTTGTTTAACAACAGAATAACAAATCTAGTTTTTTATTTAAGAACAAAGTAAAATATGATATACAAAGGTAATTAAAATGAAAGAATAAAAGTGAAACATCTAGCCTTGATATGCACTACCTTGTTTTACTCCACGTGCTTCTAATCCCTTATCAATATAGGTTTGAATAGCTGATTTTTTTAATCCCCAGTTCGGAGCAATCAGAAGATCTTGATCAGCAATTCCAAATACACGTTGTATAATGATATCTGGACGCAACAAGGGAATGAATTTCGCTAAGAATTCAGTGTATTCTTCCATAGAGAACAACTTAAATGGCTCCCGCTTATATTTGACTCCCATAATAGAGCCTTCTACGATATGAAGATGATGTAATTTCACAAATTTAATATTCGGAAACCTATTGATTTCCTCTGCATAGCGAAGCATCATCTCTTCTGATTCCCAAGGAAATCCAAAAATAGTATGCACACATAACTCTAAAGGTGTATTAGATAACATGGTCATAGCAGTTTCGAATTCATCATGCGAGCAGCCTCTATTAATTTGTGCTAAAGTATCATTGTATATAGATTCCATACCCATTTCCAAATCTACATCAAATCGGTCGGAGTAAGATTCTAATAAAGCTATCTTCTCAAAATCAAGACAATCCGGACGCGTACCCACAGATAAGCCCAACGTATTTTCAGGATCAATACTCAACGCTTCATCATACATCATTTTTAATAAATGTGTAGGTGCGTACGTATTGGTATTAGGTTGAAAATAGATAATAAACTTCTCAGCACCATAGTTAGTACGAGCACGCTCGATACCATTCTCCACTTGCTCACGTATAGATGGGATTTTACGAGCGGTATCAGGTGTAAAAGAATCTACGTTACAATAAGTACAACCTCCATACCCCTTACTTCCATCTCTATTTGGACAAGTAAAATTACCATCCACTATAACTTTAAATACCTTTTGTCCATTATACTTATCTTTTAGATAAGCACCATAATGATTATATGGTTTTATACCATTGTCTAACGCTGTTCCCATGTAAATGCAAAGATAAGTATTTCGAATAGCATTGAAATACCTAATGAATATTAAAAGTATTTATAACGCAAAAAGCCTTAGTATTTCTACTAAGGCTTTTGTATTAAAAAAGGCACCGACCTAC
>CANRHE010000173.1 GCA_947630335.1 uncultured Sphingobacterium sp. | reverse complement strand
GAGCGGAGGACGTTCGATCGTATTGATATAGGAGACAAGATTCAGCTTCATATGAATCGTTGTATACTGTGTTATCGCTGTGTGTTTGTTGCAAATCAGCTAACTTCTGAACGCGAGCATGGTATCCTTAATCGTGGAGATCATGCTGAGATATCCACCTATATACACAAAGCGTTAGATCATGACTTTATAGGCAACGTTATCGATGTATGCCCAGTAGGAGCATTGACAGATAAGACATTTAGGTTCAAGAGTCGGGTTTGGTTTACTAAACCAGTCGATGCACACCGAGCATGTGATTGCTGTTCTGGTAAAGTTACTTTATGGTATAAGGGAGAGGAGGTACTTCGCGTCACAGGTCGTAAAGATGATTTTGGAGAGGTAAAAGACTTTATCTGTAATACCTGCCGATTTGACAAGAAAAAAACTTCAGATTGGATTATAGAACAGCCTACAAAATTAGACGATGATTCAGTAATCACGATCAATAAGTACCCGGAGTTAAATCCGCCACTTGTTATTAAAGAGGATAAGAATTTGCAATTGGCTAACGAAGAACAGTTGGCTCGTACTGAACTATTAAAATAGGCATACATATATGGAAGTTGCTTTTGTTTTAGAAAAATTGATTTTGGTAGTGATCGTTTTCGTAATAACTCTTGTTGTTGCAATGTACTCTACTTTGGCAGAGCGTAAAGTAGCAGGCTTTATGCAAGATCGCTATGGTCCAGATCGTGCAGGTGTGTTTGGTCTTCTTCAACCTTTATGCGATGGAGGTAAATTCTTTTTTAAAGAGGAGATTATTCCTGCAGGTGCTCATAAACCTTTGTTTATTCTAGGGCCTGTTATAGCTATTATTACTGCTTGTATTAGTTCTGCCGTAATACCTTGGGGACAAGAGCTCGAAATTGGAGGTCGCGTTATCAGTTTGCAAGTAGCTTCAGGAATTAATATTGGAGTCCTATATATTTTTGGTGTTATCGCATTAGGTGTATACGGTATTATGCTAGGCGGTTGGGCTTCGAATAATAAATTCTCCTTAATGGGGGCTATTCGAGCAGCTTCTCAGAGCATTTCTTACGAGATTGCGATGGGACTATCTTTGATTTCTTTGTTGATGGTGACAGGTACCCTTCAGTTGGAAGATATTGTAGCGCAGCAAAGTGGCTTTGTCAACTGGTATATATGGGTACAGCCTTTAGGCTTCTTGATATTCATGACCTGTGCATTTGCTGAATGTAACCGCGTTCCGTTTGACCTTCCTGAGTGTGAGACCGAATTAGTGGGGGGATACCATACAGAGTATTCTTCTATGAAGCTAGGACTATACATGTTCTCCGAATACATTAATATGTTTGTTTCTTCCGCTTTAATGGCTGCTTTGTATTTTGGTGGATACAACTTTCCATTTATGTATGAGCTAGGACTTTCTCAAAATTGGATTACAATTATAGGAACTCTGGTGTTTTTCTTAAAGATCTTCGGGTTTATCTTCTTTTTCATGTGGATTCGATGGACATTACCTCGCTTTAGGTATGACCAATTGATGAACTTAGGATGGAAGATCTTAATTCCTTTAGCCATAGCTAATATCGTTTTGACAGGAATAATTACATTAATTAAGGATACATATTTTCAATAGTCGGTATGCAATCATTAAGTAACAGAAAGAAAGTAATTGAACAAAAACCTATGAACATATGGGAGCGCATGTATTTGCCTGCCATTGCCAAAGGACTTGGAATTACTATTAAGCATTTTTTTCAGAAAATTCCGACGATTAAATATCCGGAACAAGTAAGGCCTTATTCCAAAAACTTTAGAGGGCAGCACTCCTTAAAGCGTGATGAAGAAGGAAGAGAACGTTGTACAGCCTGTGGTTTATGTGCGCTTTCTTGTCCTGCAGAAGCTATTACAATGACTGCGGCAGAGCGTACTAAGGAGGAAAAACATTTGTATCGTGAAGAAAAATACGCAGCGGTTTATGAAATTAATATGTTGCGCTGTATTTTTTGTGGTTTGTGTGAAGAAGCATGTCCTAAGGAAGCTATTTACTTGGACGGACCACATGTTACTGCAGAGTATTTACGTAAAGACTTTATCTACGGTAAAGATAAATTAGTAGAACCAAAGTTTGATATAACTAAGTTGAACAAAGTAAACGAGTAGAAAGATGAGTGTATTTTATTTTATGGCTTTTTTGTCCATATTCTTTGCGTTGATGACCATCTTTTCGAAGAACCCTGTGAATAGCGTATTGTATTTAGTACTTACCTTTTTTACATTCACGATTCACTATATCTTATTAAACGCACAGTTTTTAGCTGTAGTGAATTTTATAGTATACATGGGGGCTATTATGGTGTTGTTTTTATTTGTATTGATGCTCTTGAATCTTAATAAGGACACCGAACCTATGAAGTCTCATTTTGTCAAGTTTATGGGGGCTATTGCTGGGATGTGTCTATTGGCAACAATGCTGGGAGCATTTCACGTTATCGAGTCTAACAAT
This sequence comes from uncultured Sphingobacterium sp., assembly GCA_947630335.1. Taxonomy (GTDB): domain Bacteria; phylum Bacteroidota; class Bacteroidia; order Sphingobacteriales; family Sphingobacteriaceae; genus Sphingobacterium. The sequence goes on along the minus strand of CANRHE010000173.1, from coordinate 2,517 downwards.
GAGTATGTGACAGGAAATACCGATGTCGGATTAGTCAAAAATTTAGGTAAAGTACTCTTTAATGAATTTTTATTGCCCTTTGAGCTGTCTTCAATTTTATTGTTAACGGCAATGGTGGGAGCCATATTATTAGCAAAGAAAGAAACAAAGAAAGTAAATGGATAGTATCGTTCAAAATCTTCAGGGGATACCTTTAAATCATTATTTGATTTTTTGTAGTATCATATTCGCAATAGGGGTTGTCGGAGTACTGATTCGTCGTAATGTGATTATCATTATGATGTCTATAGAGCTGATGCTCAACGCTGTTAATTTGTTGCTAGCTGCATTTTCTGCCTATCGGGGTGATGCCAGCGGACAGGTTTTTGTGTTTTTTGTGATGGCTTTAGCAGCTGCCGAAGTAGCTGTAGGGCTAGCTATTGTAGTGATGGTGTATAGAAATACAAAATCTGTTGATATAGAGTCGTTAAGTAAATTACGTTGGTAAATTATAAATAGAACCGAAATATGATTGAGCTTATTTGGTTAATACCTTTGATACCCTTGCTTGGATTTATCATTAATGGATTTGGACAACATGTGTTGCCAAAATACCTGATTGGAGTCATAGGAGGAGGGGTGGTACTAGCTTCCTTTTTATTGAGTTGTGTACTTTTTGGACAGGTTTTAGACGCACGCTCTGCGGGCGGCGATGGTGTATTTACCTACCATTTGTTTGATTGGATAACAATCAAAGACTTTTCTCTTGGTTTTTCTTTTTTGCTTGACCCCCTAAGCTCCCTGATGCTACTTATTATTACGGGGGTCGGTTTTTTGATTCATTTGTACTCTTATAGTTATATGTATCACGATAAAGGATTTGGTAAGTTTTTCGCTTATTTAAATTTGTTTATCTTTTTTATGCTGCTATTAGTTCTAGGCTCTAACTACCTTATCATGTTTATCGGTTGGGAAGGCGTAGGACTGTGTTCTTATCTATTGATTGGATTCTGGTACAAAAATGCCAACTACGCGTCGGCTGCTAAGAAGGCTTTTGTGATGAATAGAATTGGTGATTTGGGCTTTTTAATCGCCGTATTTGCTATCATAGCTACATTTGGTAGTCTAGAGTATAGCGATGTGTTTGGTGCGGCATCCAGCTATCCAATGGGTGATTCGATGATTTTATTGATTACTTTATTATTGTTTGTAGCCGCTACAGGTAAGTCTGCTCAGATTCCATTATTTACATGGTTGCCTGATGCCATGGCAGGACCTACTCCAGTATCCGCATTGATTCACGCTGCTACTATGGTGACTGCTGGTATATATATGATTGTACGCTCTAATATTCTATTCACGTTATCTCCGATAACCATGAATATCATTGCAGGGATTGGTATAGCTACAGCATTGATAGCAGCATTCATTGCCTTAACACAAAATGATATTAAGAAAGTACTTGCCTATTCCACAGTCTCGCAATTAGGATATATGTTTTTGGCTTTAGGAGTTGGTGCTTTTACAGGAGCCTTTTTCCATGTTATCACTCATGCTTTCTTTAAGGCTTTGCTTTTCTTAGGGGCCGGTTCTGTTATTCATGCCATGGGTGATGAACAAGATATGCGTAAAATGGGAGGACTCAAAAAAGCAATGCCTATTACCTTCTTGACAATGTTTATAGGTACAGTTGCGATTTCGGGTATTCCTCCGTTGTCTGGTTTTTTCTCCAAGGATGAGATATTAGCTTATACTTTTATGTCAAGTCCGATTTTATGGGGTTTGGGATTTGTAACGGCTTTGTGTACCGCGTTCTATATGTTCAGACTGTTATTCTTGACATTCTATGGTAAATATAGAGGTACAGAAGAACAAAAGAAAAACCTCCATGAGTCACCTTGGCAAATGACCCTTCCGTTGATTGTATTAGCCATTCTTGCTGCGGTGGGTGGGGCGTTAAATGTTCCAGAAGCTGTTGCACATGGTGGTAATTGGTTAGCTAATTTCTTAAGTCCTATTTATGTATATAGTAATGCTGTTGTGACACCAACACATTTGGATCATAACACAGAATACATCCTGATGGGCATATCAGGCCTAGCCGCTATAATTATAGCAATAGTAGCTTATATGAAGTATGTCAAGAAAGAAGATTTTCCAGCTCGTGAAGGAGAGCAGCAAAGCTTCTTATACAACCTATCTTACAATAGAATGTATATTGATGAGCTTTATGATGCTTTGTTTGTAAAGCCATTAAATGGCCTATCTAAGCTATTATATAAGGTCGTAGATAGATCGATTATAGATGGCTTTGTGAATGGTGTTGGCTCCTTTTTCGACAATTCCGGCAAAGGTATTCGCCAGTTGCAAAGTGGATATGTTGGGTTTTATATTTTTATGATGGTAATAGGGGTTATTGCTATCATGTTGTATGGTTTTTTGAATATATAGTTTTTGTAATTGCGATAATCGATGAATAACCTATTTATACTGCTTTTACTTCCGCTTTTTGGAGCTATTGTGCTTGCGTTTGTAAAG
>CANRHE010000172.1 GCA_947630335.1 uncultured Sphingobacterium sp. | reverse complement strand
ATTACGCGTTATCAATCGTTGAATATCCTTATCGGACAATTCTTCATATCTATACGAATTCAGCATTACATTATAATTTTTTCTACAGGCATTACCACAATTCCTTGTGCACCGGCAGATTTAAGCTTATTTATTTTACCCCAAAAATCGTCTTCCGAAATAACCGTATGTACTGCTACCCAGCCATCTTCCGCCAAAGGAACTACTGTCGGACTTTTGACACCATGCAACAGCTCCGTTATTTTAGGTAAATTCACTTTCTCCACATTCAATACGACATACTTCGTTTCTTTTGCTAAAAGAACCGACTGTATACGTTGGAGGAGTTCACCCAATATTTCATTATCTTCCAGTCCATCACGTCCTATTAATATTGCCTCTGATGTACGTACATCCGCAAAAGGCTGTAACCCGTTACTCTTTAGCGTTCCACCTGTCGAGACGATATCGCATATAGCATCACTCAAACCTAAGCCAGGAGCAATTTCGACAGAACCAGAAATCATCTGAATATCCGCCTGTATTTTATAGTCATCCAAGAAATTCTTTAGAATCACCGGGTAAGAAGTAGCTATTGATTTGCCATTCAAATCTTCCAATCGTGCGATAGGAGAATCTTTAGCCACAGCTAATTTTAGAGTACATTTACCGAACCCCAGCCTTTGAAGATAATTAACTTTAGATTCCGTTTCTTCAATTACATTCTCACCAACAATACCTAGGTCAGCAATTCCTTGTTCAACATATCCAGGGATATCATCATCACGAAGAAATAAGATTTCAAGATTAAAGTTAGCAACGGTAGTAATTAAAGAGCTCTTATAATTTTCAAAGTCAAGGCCACAGTTTTTTAACAGTTGTACAGATTTTTCATTTAATCTACCCGATTTTTGGATAGCTATTTTTAGATTTTTCAAAATTGAATAGTATTTAAAAAGTAATTATTAAAAAAAATGATAAAAAGGGGAAGAGAAATGCTTCACGTAGAAACAAACAAATTACATATCACCACAAGGGTGATGATGCATATGTAAGTTATGAATGTGAGCAATAATCATTTTCGTCTTTTAATAACAACTCAAATGTAGGATATTATGTTTTTTTTACCAAACCTTTTATTGTTTTTTTTAAAATAAGACAAACGATTGATTAATAGTAATAACACAGTTTAGCCATTTAAGGGCATTTATGGAGGAGAATAATTGATTTTTATACTGTATTTTGGTTGTGTAAACCAATAATCAAACATGAATAAAAAATTAATTGTTTTAGGATTATCTGCGTTTTGGGCTATGCAAACTATGGCTCAATCCGCCGAGGAATTGAAAAATGCATATCAAAATTTGTCAGTATTTGATGATGCCATGGCATCAAAATTAAAGAAAGGTACAACAAAAGGTACTATTGCTAAAATATCAGATCCAGCGATCAAAAAAGCTGCAGACGCTATGTTAGCTGGCAAGTACAACCAAGAATACCGTCTTAATACCTACAAAGCTTACTTATCCCCAAGCAAATTAGGCAGTGATCTAAGTATTGGTGATGGTTACAGTAAATACGAAAATGTAACAGGTATATATTTACCTATCGGCAAACACACCATTATTGTTGATGGCATAGAAGATGGTAAAGAGGTCAATCTTTTAGTACCAAATTGGTTGAGGAAAGCACCCAACCCAGAAAAGCCTACAGAAGATCCTAATGGCTGGGGCTTGCACAAGAAGAGCTTCAAACTACATAATGGAGTCAACATTATCAATTTAGAAGACTATGGTAGCCTCGCATATATCGACTATTTTTCCAATACACCTGAGCAAGAGAAGCCAATTACAGTACACTTCATTACTGGTGAAGTGAATGGTTATTTTGACATTAACAAAAATACGGATGAAGATTGGAACGAGCTTCTAGCTAACAGTACATACCCGATATTAGATGCCAAAGGAAACTACATACAAGTAGCATATCCGAAAGAGTCTTTAACAAAATACGCGAGTGGAAGAGGGAAGGAGCTCATCAGTAATTACGACTCATTAGTATATCGTCAACACCGATTAATGGGACTTGAGAAATACAACAAAGTTCCAGACAACAAGATACTAGCTCGTGTAAACTACAATTATTACATGTTTAGAGATGGTGACGGTGTGGCATATATGGGAGATAAAGTAGGCTATGCTATGGGTATGGTTACCGATCCATCGCGCGTAATCAAAGGAGATCCTTGTTGGGGATTTAGCCATGAAGTAGGACACGTTCATCAAACCAGACCAATGTTCAATTGGGGTGGCCTAGGAGAGGTGAGTAACAACTTATTCTCATTATATGTTACACGTTCATTTGGTAATAAAACGAGGGTATCCGAGCAGAAAAACTTTGATTCGGCTCGTAAGTCGATTATTGATGGTAAAATATCTTATTTAGCTGATCCAGATGTATTTAACCGATTAATTCCATTTTGGCAATTACAATTGTATTTTGAAGGCCAAGGACAAAACCCTGATTTCTATGCAGATTTGTTTGAAACATTTCGTCAACAAGCCGCTAATAAACGACCTTCAGGAAGAAGAGCTAGTTCAAACTGGGCGGCAGATCGCTTGAATGCAGAGCCAAATCCAGCTGTACATCAATTAAACTTCATTAAAACAGCATGTGAAGTTTCTAAAGTTGATTTAACTGATTTCTTTGATAAATACGGATTTTTCTATGTAGGCGAATTAGAATACGATGATTACGGGAAATACAAATACGCTATGACACAAGACATGGTAGACAATTGTAAGAAACAGATTGCCGCATTAAATTTACCAAAGCCAAAGGTTGACATCAGTACATTAACAGACTAAGCTGGCTGTAATACAGTAAACATATTTAATACAATTCTTTAAACGCTCGCAAAACTTGTGAGCGTTTTTTTTATGGCGAATAACGGATTCTCCAAGAGGTATACAACTACGAAATATCCTGCCGAGCCACTCTATTTAACATAATGTAAATTATAGGAAATATATATGAAATTTAACTGTGAGTTTTATGTATCTAAATATTAAGTATTTACAATGGTATTTTTGTTATAAAATGATAAGTTATAATGATTTTGGACGATTTGTCAAAACTCTAAATGGTGACATTAAAAACACCAATATTTAACAGAGAATCATGATTATGACACTGCTCAATATTGGTGTGAATCGATTGGGTATCGTTTGATTATTGATCTACACCAGACAATGCTAAATGTATATCATTTAAGTATTCGCCAGGTTTTATTTGGCAGCATAATCTACTGTCATAATAAACATCAGGAATACTATCTAGTGTATCTAATTCCTGTTCTGTGGGCTCAGGTATTAAATTATTGGGATCCTTTATTCTACACAAACAATCGGCACATAAGCCCATTCCTCCACAAGTAGCTCTCATTTTGTAGCCATCAGATTTAAGAATTTCCATGACATTATACTCTGGCATTTTTGTCAATTCCACTATTCTTTCTTCTCCTTGTCTATCTTTTACGGTGAATTTTATCATAATTTAAAATGCATTTACTCCGTACACTGTAGTATACTTAAACGTTAGTTTTTCATCAGGAAATACTCTTTTAAACGCACTTTGCGCCATCAATGCTGCTTCGTGAAAACCACTCAAAATCAGCTTTAATTTCCCTGGATACGTGTTCACATCACCAATGGCATATATACCTGGTATATTAGTAGAATAATCTACTGTATTGACCTGTATAGCATTACTATCCAAGTTCAATCCCCATTCTGCTATAGGTCCAAGTTTTGGCGTAAGGCCAAATAAAGGAATCAGAGCATCAGTTTTAATAATTTGAGCTTCTCCCTTATGATTCATTACATGGACACTTTCTAAATGATCAGTACCTACCACCTTATGTAATGTTGCACCTAGTATTAAGTTAATTTCATCAGCTTTGGCCATTTCAAAAATCTTATTAGCCGTATCAGGAGCGCCTCTAAATGAATTATTTCTATGTACTAAAGATACTTTTTTAGCTATTTTACTTAATTCTATCGTCCAATCCAATGCCGAATCCCCACCCCCTGCAATTACAATTTCTTTATTAGCATATTGCTCCACATTTTTAACAAAATACGATACTCCTTTTCCTTCATAAAGTTCTAGTTGCTCTATATTAGGTTTTCGAGGTTCAAAACATCCCAAACCACCAGCTATAATAATCGCTTTTGCTTCGATAGTGGTATTCTCGTTCGTTTTAATAATAAAGGTATGATCATCTATTCTGACAATCTCCTGTACGAGTTCGCCTAATGAGTATGTAGGACTGAAAGGCTTAATTTGTTCAACTAAATTATCAATTAATTCTTGCGCTTTAATCACAGGATAACCAGGGATATCATAAATAGGTTTTTGAGGATATATTTCAGACAATTGTCCACCAACTTGTGGGAGTACATCAACTATATGAGAGCGCATTTTGAGTAATCCTGCCTCAAACACAGAGAATAGCCCCACAGGGCCAGCTCCAATAATACATAAGTCCGTTACTATTTTATCTATCTTCATGTCAATCTCTTTTATACAAATGTGCTACCGAATGTATATAAAAGCAAATGAAGAAAAGTGATAGCTAATTACTTTTGGTAATAATGCATGTAGCAATATCTTTTGAAGAATTCGATTAACTTAGGTGTATTACCCTGCAATTGGATAAATTGAAAGTTGCGATATATCGCCATGTTTTTTATTTTAATAACCCGCAGTTGGTTATTTTTCAATTCGTTTGTTATGGACTGAATAGACAGGAAAGCCGCTGAATTAGAGTATAATAAATATTCTTTTATTGCAATAGAGCTCTCCAGTTTTATCTCAGTTGTCAAGTCATTAATTCTGATGCCATAGTCATTCAGGGTAGATAACACTACATCTAAAGTTCCAGATCCTGCTTCACGCATAACAAGAGGTAATTGATATAAATCCTTTTTATCAATACTATTAGTAGTAGGTAATGAGTTGTTTTGGCCAGTAACGAGTACAATTTCATCTTTCAAAAACTG
>CANRHE010000171.1 GCA_947630335.1 uncultured Sphingobacterium sp. | reverse complement strand
GAAAAGGTTTTTAGTCCACCTGTAACGGTATGATGTGCCTTTTCAGGATTCATTGAAAAGAAAATTGGTTTTACTAGTTTGTACATAGCACAAAGGTAGAAAAGAAGTAGAAATATTCCGTATTTTTGAAGTGAAATGATATCAATAAATAATTTAACCTTTGAAATAGGCTCAAGAGCCTTATATGATGAAGCCAATTGGCACATCAAACCAGGCGACAAAGTAGGGCTGATTGGCGCTAATGGTGCCGGAAAATCGACCTTACTACGGCTAATTGTTGGACAATATACGCCTACATCAGGAACGATATCCATGGCCAAAGATCTAAAGATCGGTTACTTGAATCAAGATTTATTATCTTATCATTCTGAAAAAAGCATTTTACATGTGGCAATGGAAGCATTTGAAAGACAAAATCAATTGCATGCCGAAATAGAAGTGCTACTTGGTAAACTCGAAACAGAGTATTCTGATGACCTATTGAATAAACTTAGCGATAAACAGATGGAATTCGAGGCTTTGGATGGTTACAATATAGAATTCAGAGCTCATGAGATATTAGCAGGTCTAGGTTTCTCGGAAGAAGAACAAAAACGTCCTTTAGCTACCTTTTCGGGAGGCTGGCGTATGCGTGTCATGTTAGCCCGTATACTATTACAAGCACCTGATATTTTACTACTGGATGAGCCAACGAACCACATGGACTTACCATCAATAAAATGGTTGGAAAACTACCTTCAATCATTTGAAGGGGCGATAGTAATTGTATCCCATGACCGTTATTTCTTGGACAGGATCATTAAAAAGACGGTGGAATCACGCAAAGGAAAATTAACCCTTTATGCGGGTAATTACTCTTACTACTTAGAGGAAAAATCGTTGCGTAATGAAATTCAAGCGGGTCAGTTTAAAAATCAGCAAGCTAAGATAAAGCAAGAAGAACGCCTGATCGAAAGATTCCGTGCTAAAGCTTCTAAAGCGAAGATGGCACAATCACGCATCAAGGCATTAGATAGAATGGAACGTGTAGATGATGTAGATGATGATAACCCAGAAGTAAACTTCAGTTTTAAATTTAGCAAACCGTCGGGTCGTCATGTCGTAACCCTAGAAGGTATCACTAAAAAATACCCTAATTTAGACATTCTTAACAACACAGATGCTATAATTGAAAAAGGGGATAAAATTGCGCTAATCGGTGCAAATGGAAAGGGTAAATCAACACTTCTTAGAATAGTAGCGGAGGATGATAAGGATTTTGAAGGTAAGGCTGTTAAAGGGCACAATGTATCGCAAACATTTTTTGCTCAGCATCAATTAGAAGCTTTGCATCTCGAGAATACTATAATTGCTGAAATGCAAGCGTATGCACCAAAACATACCGAAACAGAACTGCGTTCTATATTAGGGTGTTTCTTATTTACAGGTGATGATGCGTTTAAAAAAATTAAAGTCTTATCTGGAGGTGAAAAATCTCGTGTAGCATTGGCAAAAGCGTTAACAGCTGATGCAAACTTTTTGGTACTCGATGAGCCTACCAACCACTTGGATATGCAGTCTGTAAATATTCTGATCCAAGCGCTACAACAATATGAAGGTACGTTTATTGTGGTATCTCACGACCGGTTTTTCTTAGATAATATCGCTAATAAAATATGGTTTATTGAAGACAAACAGATTAAAGAGTATCCTGGAACTTACCAAGAGTACGAAGAATGGAATGCCAAACGGGTAATAAAAACTGTTGAAAAGCCAGAAAAAAAAGTTGTTAAAGAGGAACCAAAAAAAGTAAAAGCAGCTCCAACTGAGGATAGCAAAAAGTTATTGCAAAAAAAGAATAAAGAGCTATCACAACTCGAAGAAAAGATTGCTAAAAAGGAAATTGAAGTAAAAGATTTTGAGCTACACTTGGCTAAAGAAGAGATCTTCTCAGACAGTGCTAAACTTCAAGAAGCGACTCGAAAATACAATTCTGGAAAGGCAGAGCTTAAACAGCTCCAAAGTGATTGGGAGAATCTGGCAGAAGAAATTATGGAACTAGAAGGTTAATTTTTATTTAAGGCTTATTTCTTGCAGAAATAAGCCTTAAATTTTTACTTTAGTCAACGATGGTATTAAAAACAGCAAAAAAAATTATGCAGATAATAGGAGTACTAATTGCTTTAATCATAGTGGGAGGAATAGCGTATATGTACCATCCTCGATTTGGAGCTAAGGCTGAAGGGGAAAGGTTAAAAAAAATGCAAAGTAAACCTAACTATAAAGGCAATGCATTTGATAATATAGAATACACCCCTGCCCTAGCAGAAGGCGTTACGTACTTTGATCTTTTGAAAAGCTTTTTCTTAGAAAAGAAAGTTCGTGTGACTCCTACGGACAAAATTCCTGTAGTAAAAACCAATTTACATAACCTACCGATAAATGAAAATCTATTTGTATGGTTTGGACACTCTTCTTATTTAATGCAAATAGATGGAAAAAGAATATTAGTAGATCCTGTATTCAGTAAATATGCTACGCCTGTACGAATCAGTGTCAAAGCTTTTGAAATGGAATATAATTATCTTTCAAAAGATATACCTGCAATAGATATATTAGTCATTACGCATGACCACTGGGATCATTTGGATTATAATACTTTTCAAGACATCAAAGCAAGAGTAAAGCATATAATAACGGGATTGGGTGTAGGTGCGCATTTAGAGAAATGGGGGTATCCTGCTGACCAAATAACAGAGCTTTATTGGGGAGAGTCGGCCCATGTGGATGGTATAGAATTTACTTCTACGCCATCGCGACACTTCTCTGGGCGTACATTCAAACGAAATGTAACCTTATGGTCTTCTTTTGTGATGCAAACCAAGAGTCTCAAAGTATTTATTGGTGGTGATAGTGGCTACGGTAACCATTTTGAAACTATAGGTAATCAGTATGGCCCCTTTGATTATGTGATTCTAGAAAATGGTCAGTATAATGAGAAATGGCGTTATATACATATGATGCCAGAGGAAGTGGTACAAGCCAGTAAGGAATTAAAAGCGAAATATACTATTCCTGTTCACTCATCAAAATTTCCTCTCGCGACACATCCTTGGGATGAACCCTTAATTCGTATCTGCGAAGAGGCAGCTAAAAAAGAACTGAAACTAGTGACCCCAAGGATTGGTCAAGTAGTGGATCTGACTAATTATGAGAAACTACCTGAATGGTGGACTGAAATCAATTAGCATAAAAAAGAGGGCTTTGAATAATTCAAAGCCCTCTTTTTTATTAAAAATATGTATCACTTATTCTTCATTGATTGCCTTCCACAGCATATCTTTTAAAGGTAAGATATTCTTTCCTGAAACTGATGATATAAAGATGTAGGGTATCCCTACAGGTAATTGAGCTTTCATCTCTTCTTCTAACTCTTCATCAAGCATGTCAGATTTTGATATTGCTAAAAGACGAGGTTTAGTTAACAACTCTTCATTATAAGTTGTTAATTCATTCAATAATATTTCATATTCTTCTTTTATAGTGCGATCTGTATCAGCTGGTACCATAAATAGTAGAACGGAGTTACGTTCAATATGACGTAAAAAACGAATTCCTAAACCTTTACCTTGAGAAGCTCCTTCAATAATACCAGGTATGTCGGCCATGACAAATGAACGGTTGTCACGATAGCTCACAATACCCAAATTAGGTACTAAAGTGGTAAATGGATAGTTGGCAATTTCAGGTTTAGCTGCTGATACAACAGATAATAGGGTTGATTTTCCAGCATTTGGAAAGCCTACTAGACCTACATCCGCCAACACTTTTAATTCAAGAATAATCCACTGTTCTACGCCTGGTAATCCAGGTTGAGCAAAACGAGGGGTCTGTTGGGTAGATGATTTGAAATTGTTATTCCCTAATCCACCTTTACCACCAGGTGTTAAAATAACTGTTTCGCCATCTTCGGTGATTTCAAACAGAATTTCGCCAGTTTCCGCATCTTTCGCTACAGTTCCTAGTGGAACTTCAAGAATCTCGTCTTTACCATTAGCTCCTGTACGTAAGGCAGAGCCGCCAGATTCGCCACTTGCTGCAATGATATGCTTTCTAAATTTAAGATGTAATAAAGTCCAGTGATTTGAAGAACCTTTAAGTATAATATGTCCTCCACGTCCACCATCACCGCCATCAGGCCCTCCTTTCATAGTCGTCTTGTCACGATGCAAATGCGCAGAACCAGCACCACCTTTTCCCGAACGACAACACACCTTTACATAATCAACAAAATTCGAACCTTGAGCCATAAACCTTACTTAAATTTAAAATAAATACTAAAAAATTGACTAAGCCTTGTAACTATCAATTACAGAAGATAATTCGGCAAAAATTGTTTCAATTTCACCAATACCATTTACTTTAGTCAATTTCCCTTGACCTTCATAATAAGGTAATACGTGAATAGTTTTTCCAAAATACTCTTCTATTCTTTTTTTCAACTTATCAGCAGCATCGTCTGCACGTCCAGAAATTTCTTGACGCTTAGCAATACGCTGCGTTAACTCTTCCTCTGTAACATCTAACGCTACAACTCCAGTAATGTTTGATCCAATACCTTCTAAAAATGCATCTAGTGCTTCTGCTTGTGCAACTGTACGAGGAAAACCATCAAAAATAAAACCTTTAGCATTTGGATTATTTTTAATCTCCTCTTCTAGCATAGCAATAGTAATAGAATCTGGCACTAAATTACCATCAGCGATAATCTGACTAACTTGTTTACCTAATTCTGTTTGATTTTTAATATGCGAACGGAAGATATCACCAGTAGAGATATGTACCAAATTATACTTACTAATAAGTTTTTCAGATTGCGTACCTTTTCCTGCTCCTGGGGGGCCAAATAATACTAGGTTTAGCATAATGTATTGAGTTTTGCTGTTTTTTGATTAAAAAAATAAAAGCCTAATCTTATGGTATAAGAATTAGGCTCTCAGTTAACTTGTGCACTCCAAGGGAGTCGAACCCCTAACCTTCTGATCCGTAGTCAGACGCTCTATCCAATTGAGCTAGGAATGCTTTGACCATCACTTCAAGTTATTCTCTATCGTTTTGGTGATGCAAATATAGTGATATTT
>CANRHE010000170.1 GCA_947630335.1 uncultured Sphingobacterium sp. | reverse complement strand
GCCGAAAGGAACAGTTTGCTAAACTGTCGTACTGGAAACGGTACCGCGGGTTCGAATCCCGCCCTCTCCGCCAAGACTTCTAAAAGTTCAACGAAAGTTGAACTTTTTTTATACCATCTACAGAGAGGTGTCTGAGTGGTCGAAGGAGCTACCCTGGAAAGGTAGTATACGGGTAACTGTATCGAGGGTTCGAATCCCTCTCTCTCTGCTAAAACATTAACAAAATTTATCAAACCGCATTAAATTATTATTTAATGCGGTTTTTTTATTTCCTATATACGAAAAACATCTAAATAAACTGGTGTCAAAGAGACAATAGTTATTTTGGACATCAGAGCCTATGCAAACTCATGTATTTAAGATAAGTTAATACCACAATAAAAGTTACATATACTAATTTTTAAAAATTACTTTGAGTGAAGAATATTCTGTACAAAAAAAAACTCGACTTCCACTAGTCGAGCTTTTACGCCTAAAAACTTTAATAAAATTATTAAAGGATTTGATCTTGAAGGACTCTACTATCTGCATTAAATTACATTTAATCAAATAGTACTCAAATGCTATTTAAATGTGTCCAACACTTTAATTACAAGTATCTACACAAACTGAAGAATCGCTAGTATATTAAAGGTATTTCGTACGGACTTCATCCGTGTATTATTCGGATCCATCCGAATGAAGTCCGTACGAAGTCCGAATGATCTCCGCATAATATCCGACCCATTACAGATTATGGATTGAAACATTCTATAACCAAATCATAACATTATATGAGAAAAAAAATATCCAAATTAATTAAACAGCACTAAAATAATGTACGATCAGAGAGTATATCCAAATATCATTTTTATAAAGAAGTACATTTGAAAATCTTGTGGTATTAATTGCAATCCCGAGATGTTCTAGTTTAATTGTTTATTAATTTCGGAAAAACTTAACCTCAATGAATAAATACATTATATTATTTTATCTTTTTACCCTATCCAACCTATCAATTGCACAACAAGCAAATCTATCAGGTATTGTTAAAGATTCCTTATCACAGAAACCTATCCCCTATGCAAGTATTGCTTTATATGGATCCGACAACAAAATAGTAGATGGTGCTATAACCAATTCCACAGGTGACTTTAAGTTTACAAAACTGAAAAGTGGAAAATACAATCTAACTATTAAAGTTTTAGGTTATAATCAATTAATTAAACCTATTCATTTTGATAATAAATTATCACTAGATTTAGGTGAAATTTTTCTTTCAGACAATACAAATCTTATTGAAGAAGTCGGAATAACAGCTAAACAAGAATTGCAAAAACATAGTATAGATAAACAATCTTATCAAGCAAGCCAATACAAAAATGCACAAGGAGGAACTGGTTTAGATTTAGTAAAAAACTTACCCTCAGCTTCAATTGATCTTCAAGGAAACATTAACATTCGAGGTAATACTGGCATCATGGTGTTGATCAACGGCAAACCATCCATACTAGACCCTACCACAATACTTAGTCAAATAGCAGCAAATGATATCCAAGAAATAGAATACATTACTAGCCCATCTGCACAATTCGATCCTGATGGAAAAGGGGGCATAATAAACATAAAAACAAAAAAATCTATAAGTAACGGACTCGTATGGCAAGCTAATCTACAAGGTGGATTACCGAGTACTGGTGATTACAACAATCTTGAAAAACAAAAACGCTACGGTGGTGATATTGCCTTTCAATATAGAGCTAACAAACTTGATTTGAACGGATCAGTAAATTACCTTAGAAATGATAATGCCGGATTTAGGGACGGGGAAGCATATACTATTATTGGTGACAAACAAACTTTTTTCCCATCACAAGGTGAACGAAGTTTCGATAAATATAATTATGGGGCACGCCTAAATGGAGATTACAAAATATCTAATAAAAGCGAGGTATCATTAGCAATTTTGGCGTCCCGTAAATATCAAGATAGAAGAGCTGACATTTATTATAAAAATAAAACAATTAGACCGTCTAATGGACAAGTAATATCAAGTACTGACTACTTTAACCCCAATTTGCAAAACAAGCAAGGTGAGTTTTATCTTGCTAATTTTAATTACAAATATAAACTAAATACTAAGCATACTTTGGACTTTGGCGCGACCTATGAGTATGCACATATCTATGGATCTACCAAAAACAGTAATATAGAGAAATTAACGGATACCATCCAACTCACATTAAATACATACAAGAATCCTCTGCATGGCCTACGCATATCGCTTCAGCACCAATGGGCATTAGATAATGGTCAGTTGACGTCAGGATATCAATTTAGACAGGATAGACAAAAAGGTAATTTCGAATATTTTGCTACTGAAAATACTCTAAATGATTTGGAATTCTTACCCGAATTCAGTGGCAAAATGAATGCAAACAATACTGTACATGCACTATTCTCTCAATATGATCATAAAACTAATCGAACACAGTTATCGTTAGGATTACGCTACGAGTATTATAAACGAGATTTATTATTGATACAAGAAAATAAAGCATACCCTTATAGTATTCATCAATTGTATCCGAATTTAAGCTTGATGCATGACTTAGGGAACAATTATTCTTGGAAACTAGCTGCTGCTAGACGCGTACAAAGAACGAATAACTTTGAGCTCAATCCAATCCCCGAAAGAGAACACTCGGAAACCCTCGAGCAAGGTGATCCAGAATTGCTACCTGAATTCATCACGAATGCAGAAACAGGTTTTGTAAAAAAAATTAAATCTGGCAGTATCTTTGTAAATGGTTATTATCAGCATACAAAAAATCCGATTCAGAGAGTTAACTCTGTATATGCAGACACCATTCTGAATCGTGTATTTACCAATGCTGATTATGCATCTCGTTACGGAATTGAATTTGGAGGAGAAGGTAGACCTCTACAATGGTTAAAATTGAACGGCGGCTTTAACTTATACAATTATACTGTCTCTGGAAAAGTCCTTAATGATAAAGACACTAGAAAGAGTAAAGACTGGGTATATTCTTTCAATGCAGGCATACAAGCTGACTTCTTGAAAACATGGAGCACAGGGTTGCAGATTAATTATCTTTCAGCTAGGCCTACCGTACAAGGTAAGGATTCAAGATTTGTGACGCCATATTATAATCTTAGTAAAAGTATCTGGAAAGGAGCTCTAACTGCTCAATTACAGTGGCAGTTTATAGAGTTAGGAAAATGGGGAGTGAATGAACAAAGAATCACTACATCATCACATGACTTTTATACTACTACGAATTACATTTATGAGAAAAATGTAATCATGCTTAATCTAAACTTCAATATTCATAAATTAAATCAATTATTTAAGCTACCAAAAAGTGAGTTTGGCGAAAAAGAATTCTAAAATTCCTATTTTTTAAATTCCGTTGGTGTCAATCCCACGTAACGCTTAAAATATTTTGAAAAATTAGATTTATCAGAGAAGCCAAGTGCAAAAGCAATTTCGGATACCGAGTTACTCGTATAAATTAGCAGACGCTTGGCTTCTTTTATAATATAAACAGCGATTAAATCTGAGGCAGTTAGATTTGCATATTTTTTACATACGGTATTTAAATTTTGAGGTGTAGTATGCAATATTGAGGCATAATAAGCAACATGATTAACTACTCGCATCTCTTGATTCAAAATACCGCAGAGCTGATCGTACAAACTATTAGTCAAAGAGTTAGTATTATCTATTGAAAGATTCTTATTCTCTAGAATTTTTGCTAAAAAAGCTTTAAATAATCCCTCTTGAACAATTCTATTATCTTCTTGACCTAACAATCGTAAAATACTTTTAAAATTATATTGGGCACTAAGGTATAATATATCGTATTGACAGATTTGATTTATCAATCGACTAATCTCCAAATCTAAACTATCCAGCACAAATTTATCCTTTACAAGGATAACATACCCATCTATTGGATTGACTAATTCCCAATTATGAACATTATCTTTTCTGATAATTAAGAGACAAGGGGTCTTAATAGAGTATTCGCGACCGTCAATTACGTGCTTTCCTGAAGTTTGCGATAGATAGACAAGTTCCAAATAACCATTATGTCGATGGGGTTTTGTATTATTTTTTGAGGGATCAAATTCAACTACTTTTATCAAGCGATGATTATCTAATTTATTTTTTACATCAATTGCTTTACTCAATTCCATTCCTAGCTATTCAATATTGATTGGCAAAATAACAAAAGCTCCATAAACTATTAAACATTACTGGTAAAATATTTTACTTGTGATTTTGTAAGCCCCATAACGATGTAATTAACTTTGAAATGTATCCTATGATATCTACTTTAAATTAAAATACTTATTTTTAATTCATTATAAACTCTAATTACAATTATGAAACTATACTGTTCAGTATTACTCTTGCTGAGTACACTCTTAAGTTCTAGCACTTTAATCGCTCAAAGTATAAACTTATTCAATGGAAAAAATCTAGATGGCTGGCATATTGATGTACCTGATATGGATAATAACAAAGCTATAAAAAGTCCTTTTCTTGTGAGGGATGGTATGTTGGTGAGTATGGGTACCCCTAATGGCCATTTAATAACAGATAAATCGTATAAAAACTATAGGTTGGATGTTGAATACCGTTTTCCGGGTAAACCTGGCAATTGTGGAGTATTAGTTCATGCATCTACCCCTCGCTCATTGTATGGAATGTTCCCAAAATCAATAGAAGTACAAATGATGCATCAGAATGCAGGTGACTTTTGGTGTATTGTAGAGGATATTAAGGTACCTAATATGATAGAACGTCGCGGAGAAGAATCTACATGGGGTATCACAGAAGGAAAGAATCGTAGAATTATCAATCTAACGGACAATTCAGAAAATACACTTGGACAATGGAATACCATGACAATCGAATGTCTGAATGACACCATTAAGGTGTGGGTAAATGGAGATCTTGTAAATGAAGGCTATGACTGTACAGCAAATATGGGACAAATCGCCTTACAGGCTGAAGGAGCAGAAGTCGAATTCCGTAAAGTCTTATTAACACCAATCAAACAACTTTCGAAATAAGGTGATTGCATCAAAAAAAAGCGACACATCAATTGATATGTCGCTTTTAATAAAAGATGTATAAACAAATACTAACCTACTACACGTACGTTAGTTGCGTTAACTCCTTTTCTTCCGTCTTGA
>CANRHE010000169.1 GCA_947630335.1 uncultured Sphingobacterium sp. | reverse complement strand
TGCTATATTGCAGTTACAAAGAAATGAAATTTTAATAAATTATAAAGTATGCGTAAATATATTCTTTCAATTGCATCATTATGTGCAGTGTTATTTTTGATGTCCTCATGTGGCGCTCCAAAAAAAGGAAGTTCATCTTCTTCTTATGGTAATGTTGCGAGTTCGGGTCCATCCGCTTCACAATGGGAGGCTGGTGTCAAAGGAGTGTGGAAATTAACTTCTGTAAGTCGTCAAGATATTCCAGCTTCATATACCATCAAGAATATTTTTGATGAAGCACCTGTAGAGTGTTTTATTGGAAGTATTTGGAATCTTCCAGGAGGTAATCATAAAGGATCAATTACATTTAATACCTCTGGAACGTTATGTGCTGATGGAGCCATTAGAACCATACTATGGTCTATTTACAATCCAGGCAAAGGTATGGGTGAACCTGAGTTTCAGTTTAAAAAATTATATGCGGGTGAGAAGGCTAGTAATGTAACTGCAGGTTACAGATTGGGATTATCTTATTCTGATGGTGAGAAATTGGTGTTAAGAATGCCTATTCAGTTGAATGATGGTTCTACTGGTTACTTGCTTTTTGATTTTATTAAAGCATAGTTATTTTACATAGTACCATATAAAAGGCTTTGAATATATTTTCAAAGCCTTTTGTTTTTATTTCTTCCAAAACCTAATAGAAGGTGTCATTCTTTTCGTTTAAGAACCGTACTGATATAGCTGATATAGCAATGAAAATAATCATCAAAGCAAGTGTTTTTGAATCAGCCAATTCATGACCTGTTATTAAGATATATAATGCTAGTGCTGCAGATATTGCAGTAATTATATAGAAAATGTATAAAGCTATTTTTTTCATCTTCTACATGACAATCCATAAGCTATTTTGTTTGCTCTAAGGCTTGTTTTATATCATTAATAATGTCTTCTTGATCTTCTAATCCTACTGAAAGTCTAATGGTGCCTGGCTTTATGCCAAGAGCTTCCCGTTGTTCTGCTGTCAGTTTAGAATGAGTAGTCGAACCTGGATGAGTAGCAATAGTTCTAGAATCCCCTAGATTAGAGGTGTATTTTATCATTTTTAATGCATCAATAAATCGAAATGCTCTTTCTTGTCCTCCTTTAATTTCAAAAGTTACAATTCCACCGCCTGCTTTCATTTGTTTTTTTGCCAATTCATACTGCGGATGAGATGGTAAAAATGGATATTTTACTTGTACTACTTCTTCATTTTTTTCTAACTCTATAGCTAGGGCTAATGCATTGGAGCAATGTCTATCCATTCTAAGCCCTAATGTTTCTAGACTTTTCGAAATTACCCATGCATTGAAAGGTGATAATGCAGGCCCCGTATGTCTAATGAAAAACATTATTTTATCTAATAGATCTTTTTTGCCGACTACGACTCCTCCTAATACTCGACCTTGGCCGTCCATAAATTTAGTCGCTGAATGAATGGATAAGTCGAATCCAAATTTGATAGGTTGTTGAAGGTAAGGTGTAGCAAAGCAGTTGTCTATAGCAAAGATGATATGAGGGTATTTCTTTTTTAATCTACCTAAGCTTTCCAGGTCGTACAATTCAAGGCCTGGGTTTGAGGGAGACTCAAGAAATACAATCTTAGTATTCGCTTGTATAGCGTTTTCCCATTCATCTATATTGGCTGTGTCAACATAAGTATGGCTAACCCCCCAACGAGGAAATAGTTGAGTTAAAAGTTGGTGTGTGGATCCAAATATTGCTCTACTAGATACAATGTGATCTCCATTTTCAATGAAAGAAGCAAAAGAAGCGAATACCGCAGCCATGCCTGATGCAAATGAAAGTCCCGTCTCAGCATCCTCCATAGTGCAAACACGGTCAATAAATTCGCTGGTATTAGGATTTGCATATCTTGAATATACCATGCCTTCTTCTTCATCAGCAAAAATAGCACGTCCTTGTTCGGCACTGTCAAATATAAAACTTGAGGTTAAATATAATGGCACAGAGTGTTCTCGCGACGCAGAGCGAGAGAATTGTTCTCTGATTATTTTTGATTGTTTGTTTTTCATAACGAACGTAAAGTTAGTTAATTGTTGTTTTAAATATCTATTAAATCTGTAGGGTTTTTTTTATTTTCTAATTTGCGTTTTCTATGCAAACGATTGTTTGATTTATCTCGTTAATATTCAGATTGATTATAGCTGTTTTATAACATTTATTTTACTGTTTAAATATATCAGATGTCCCCGAATTCAAGAGCTATAATGTTATATTTGGCAAATAACCAACATGTTTTTTATGAAACTCAACCTGAAATTTATCTTTCTTGGACTTTTTCCTCTATTAGGTATGGCGCAAGAGAATGCTCCCAAACCTTATGGTGTCTTACCGTCGGATAGACAATTAAAATGGCATGAAATGGAGATGTATTGTCTCATTCATTATACGCCTACTACTTTTCAAGATAAAGAATGGGGTTATGGTGATGCTGATCCTATTATATTTAATCCCAAGCATTTCGATGCTAATCAAATAGCCCACGCAGCCGCTAAAGCGGGGTTCAAGGGATTAATATCAGTAGCTAAACATCATGATGGTTTTTGTTTATGGCCAACTGCGACAACTAATTATAGTGTAGCTAGTTCGCCATGGGAGAATGGTAAAGGTGATATGGTTCGTGAGTTTATGCAAGCTTCACATAATAATAATATGGAGTTTGGTGTTTATTTGTCTGCTTGGGATAGGAATGATACGCGCTATGGTAGTGATGCCTACCCAGAAGCGTACCGAATCCAGCTAAAGGAATTAATGACCAATTATGGCCCGCTATTTACATCTTGGCATGATGGTGCTAATGGCGGAGATGGTTATTATGGTGGGCTAAATGAGAAAAGAACTATTGATCGATCAAGTTATTATGGATGGGAGGATAAAACATGGCCTATTGTAAGAGAGTTACAACCGATGGCTATGATTTTTTCGGATGTGGGTCCTGATATGCGCTGGGTAGGAAATGAACATGGCTTTGCTGGTGAAACTTCTTGGGCTACCTTTACTCCTAAAGGAATTGATGGTAGAAAACCAGTCCCTGGAGATTCAGATTATGAAGAATCTCCATATGGAACTCGCGGTGGAGAATACTGGATTCCTGCAGAGTGTGATGTGCCTCAGCGTCTTGGATGGTTTTATCATCAAAATCAAGATGATAAAGTCAAAACCCCAAATCAGCTTTTTGAGATTTATTTAAAATCTGTAGGTAGGGGAGCGAATATGAATCTGGGCCTAGCGCCTATGCCAGATGGATACCTACACCCAAATGATGTGAAGTCATTAGAATATTTTGGGCGTAAGGTGAATGAAACTTTCCATATTAATTTGGCTAAAGGAGCTACCGCTAAAGCTTCAAGTGTTCGAGGAGATAGTAAAGAGTTTGCTATTCAAAACATATTTGATAATGATCGATACTCTTATTATGCTCCAGCGGATAGTATATTTACCCCTTCAATAGAAATTAATCTAGAAGATAATCAAGAGTTTGATATTATTCGTCTGCGTGAGAATATTAAGTTGGGCCAGCGTCTAGACAGTGTTCAAGTAGAAATGTTTGATAATGGTGATTGGGTAAAGATTGCTTCAGCAACGTCAATTGGAGCTAACCGCCTTATAAAGCTTTCACAACCAATAATTGCTAATCGTTTGAGATTGAATTTATTTGCTCCAGTGGAGCCTACCCTCAGTGACTTTGGATTATTTAAGGAGTTTGATGAGGATTTTTCGTTTGATACTTCAAGTGATAAGCGTGAGCGATTAAATAATAGTTTATATTCCTTACTTAATGCAGGAATGACTGTTGTTACGGATGATAATAGTCAATCATCGGGTAGTTTTAATTCTAAGGATTTAGTTTTTGAGCTTAAGGCGCCTGTTTCTGCCATTGGTTATTTGCCAAGGCAAGACAAGCAATTACAAGGTATTGTATTGAAATATGAGATTTTGGTTTCAAATGATAATAAATCATGGAAATCAATAAAGGCGGGCGAGTTTTCAAACATTAAGGCTAATCCTGTAGAACAAATTGTGGATTTTGGCGAAAGTTTAAATTATAAGTTTTTGAAACTTGTAGCTAAAGAGTTTGTTGGTGATAAGATGACAGTTGCAGAAGTTTATTTTTATAATTAATGTTATATGCAATCTAAAATAGTACTGTTGATATTTCTTTTAAGTTGTGTTAAAGGTTTTGGACATGATTTAATTATGTGGTATGACAAACCTGCAAAACGATGGGAGGAAATGTTGCCTTTGGGCAATGGTTGGATCGGTATGATGCCCAACGGTAATCCAAAGGATGAACAAATTGTATTAAATGAAATTTCATTGTGGTCAGGTGGGCCGCAAGATCCAAATAATTATGAAGCTCATCATAGTGTAAAAGCTATCCAGCAATTGCTTTTAGAAGGTAGGAACGATGAAGCTGAAAAGCTAGTGAATCAGAATTTTATTTGTGCAGGACAAGGGTCTGGATTTGGAAATGGTGCCAACGTACCTTATGGCTGTTATCAGAATTTTGGCTTTTTAAATATATTATATAGTAATCTTGGAGAAATCACAAATTATAATCGAAGTTTAGACTTGTCGACAGCTATGGCTAAGACATCCTTTATTTCAGATGGTGTAGCCTACAACCGTACTTACTTTACCTCCCAAGACAAAAATATAGGTATTATTAAATTAGATGCAAACAAAAAGGGCGTAATTAATTTTGCTCTTCATTTTTATAGAGAAGAGAATATAAGTCATTATAGCATAGATGGCAATGAAATATCTATTCGAGGCATTTTACCTAATGGTTCCGGCGGCCAAGGAATCTCATTTGCAGCTAAGATACAGGTAGTCATAAAAGGAGGTTCAATCCTTAATTATGACAATGAACTAATTATTAAACATGCGGATGAGGCAATAATTTATTTTAGTGCTTCTACTAGTTATTACGGAACAGACCCAGTTAAAGTTGTTAAATCAAATTTGAAAGATAGCCATGCTTGGAAATACTCCAACTTAGAAAAACAACATCTTAATAAATATAAGGAAGTGTTTGATCGTGTTGAATTACATATCAGTGATAATATATCAAAACAAGACTTGCCTACAGATGTCCGAATTCGTGATTTTTACTTAGATCCAAGTACAGATAATGGATTAGCTGTTTTATATTATCAATTTGGACGTTACTTAACTATTTCAAGTACTGCTAGGAATTCGGATAAAGCTCTTC
>CANRHE010000168.1 GCA_947630335.1 uncultured Sphingobacterium sp. | reverse complement strand
CAATCAGTGGGAGCCGTTAAAATATTTGAAGGTACAATAACTAAGGAAGAATACGACCGTTATCACAAACAAGATCCCAATAAAGGACATGACGGAGACATCGGTTATGCTGGTGAAGAAATAAAGTTCTATGCCATTAGAACTAAAGACAAAGGAAATATTTATGTTCAATTTAATTCTAATAATGCAGGAGGCAAACTAAATATTTTACAAGAAGAATCTTTTAAACAAACTATTACTAAAGTAACAGCGAATGATATAGCTGAGGATCTGGCAGAAAGAGGAAAATCAATTTTATACATTAATTTCGAGGTCGACCAATCAGATATTACAGATCAAGGAAAAGAATTGATTTCTGAAATCGCGGAAGTTCTGAATAAGGATAAAAATATTAAAATTGCAATCGAAGGTCATACCGACAATACAGGTAATGCAGTACATAATAAAAAATTATCTGAGTCTAGAGCGAAAGCAGTAATGCATGCTTTGGTATTAGATGGAATAGATCCTACTCGATTATCAGCAACAGGCTTAGGTTCGGAAAAACCTTTGGTTGATAACAACTCGAGCGAAAACAAAGCTAAGAATCGTCGAGTAGAATTATTGAGAACCAATTAACTAGCAGTTATTTCGAAATAAATATACAAACAACTGTAATGACTACTTATTATTATATAACAGTGATAAATATATAGATTATTATATAACAGTGATAAATATATAGCTTTTAATCTTTATGCCGAATAATGATGCTAATGTTATTCTATTATAAACACAACCTGTAAAAGTTAAAGTAGATAACTTTAAGAATAAAAATTACATTTTTAAAAAAACATATTTTCTAAAGGTATGTTATAAGACTATAACAATCTATTATAACATGAAAACACAAGAACCAATTCGCGGATCCAAAGGTGCGTCCATTTTAGGACCACGTAACCCTGAAGTTGAGAATCAAAATCCTGATATCCTTTTACCTCCAGAATCTGATTACGGTGGCATTCCTAACTTAAAGTTTCCGTTTGCTATGGCTCATATGCGCTTGGAGGACGGCGGCTGGGCGCGTGAAGTGACTCAAAGAGAAATGGGTAGTCTTAAAGAAATGGCTATCGTGAACATGCGTCTACCGGAAGGCGTAATACGTGAACTTCATTGGCATAAGGAAGGCGAATGGGCCTATGTTTTAAAAGGTAAAGTAAGATTCTATTTGATTGATGATCAACGCAATACATTGATTGAAGATTTGGAAGAAGGTGATCTTTGGTATGCTCCTCCGGGTTTCCCACATGCTATCCAAGGATTAGAAGAAGGTACTGAATTTGTATTGGTATTTAATGATGGTAATTTCTCTGAAAATCAAACTCTTCTTGTTACCGAGCTATTTGCACATACACCTAAAGAAGTTTTAGCTAAAAACTTTGGTGTACCTCAAGAAGCTTTTAATGGTATACCTAAAAGTGAAAAATACATCTTCCGTCTCCCAACACCACAACCACTAGAGGAGGCGCGTAAAGGACTTGGTGCAGTTAATTTTACTAGTAAATATGTCTTTAGAGCATCAAAATATCCTAAAAACAAATTTGAAGGCGGAGCTACACAATTAATTGATAAATCAACATTTGAGGTTACTGATCTTGCTACACTAATCATCGATCTAGAACCAGGAGGTATGCGTGAGATTCACTGGCATCCAGATGCAGATGAATTGCAATATTACATAAGTGGACACGCGCGTATGACCGTATTTGATGCTGTAAACAATGCCCGAACTTTCGATTTTGTAGCTGGTGATGTTGGTTACGTCCCAAGAACACTTTCACACTATATAGAAAACATTGGTACCGAACCGGTAAGAGTATTGAATGTATTCCATAAAGGAATTTATAGCGACGTATCTCTAAATAATTGGTTAGCATTAACCCCTAAAGATATAGTATCAGGACATTTGGATATAGAAGAACCATTTACAAGTTCTTTACGCCAAAAGTATCAGACAATCGTTAAAGGTTAATTCATAGTAAGGTAATTAATAAACAAATAATAAAATGAGGAGTAATAAAAGTTGCGCCTCATTTTATTATATAGTGCTCATATAATAAAATGATTATATATGGAAAATTTCATGTCTAAGATGCTCTTCGCAGATCTTATACCAATCTTAGTCATCATGGCGATTGCGTATATCAGCGGGAAGAAGAATGTTTTTCAAGTAGGACAATCGCAAGTTCTTAATAAACTTGTATTAGATTATGCATTACCTGCAGCATTATTCCTTTCGATAGTCAAAGCTGATAGGAAAATGCTATTTGAAAATGCCACGTTAAGTATTATATCCTTAGTAGGCCTGGTGGCATTATTCATGCTTTCTTATTTCACTATTCAGTGGTTCTTTAAGCGTACTAAACCTGAAGGTGCTGTCTGTGCGCTTGTAGCAGGTTCTCCAACAATAGGCTTCTTGGGCTATGCCATCCTAGATCCATTATACGGAACAGGTATTGAAACGGGATTGGTCGTAGCTATAGTTGCTATTGTAGTGAATGCGGTGACGATACCGATTGGCTTATATTTATTAAATTCAGGTAATGATTCTACAGATGGGAGTACCAAAAGCAAAGGGAATCCCCTGCTTGATTCCTTAAAGCAGCCCGTGGTGTGGGCTCCTATCCTAGCGGTTATATTTGTATTGTTAGGTATAAAAGTTCCGACTCAAATGGATCCAACATTTCAATTAATAGCGCAAGCAAACTCAAGTGTCGCGGTATTTGCGGCAGGATTAACTCTTGCAGCTTATAAATTTGAATTGGACTGGGAAATAGCTTATAATACTTTCTTCAAGCTCATCTTGATGCCTGGTATATTTCTAGCAGCTGGTTTGTTTTTTAAACTAAATGGCTTAACGCTCCAAATGCTTGTATTGGGAGTTGCTTTACCTCCAGCATTTTCAGGGGTAATTATCTCAGGACAGTATAACGTTTATACACGTCAAGCTACATCAAGTTTAGCTGTAAGTGTTATTGGATTTATTATTGCAGCACCAGCTTGGGTATATTTAGCTAAAACATTAAGTAGCTAGACATTGAATGCGTTCAATATCTATATAAAGTATAAAAGGCTATCCATTTAGGATAGCCTTTTATCTTTCAAAGCAGAAACATTCTTGTAAAGGATGTTTCTGCTTTTTCATCCAATAGGAAAACATTTCCATCCCAATCACCGAAAATGTAATTCCATTGCCTCCAAACCCTAATACAAAGTAACTGTTTTTAAACTCTGAATTTTCACCTATATAAGGCAGGCCATCTTTTGTTTCGCCGAATGTTCCTGCCCATTGGAAATCCGTATTAAACGGTATGTCAGGGAAATACTTATTGAAAATATTTACTAGTTTTTTACTTTTATTAGTAATTAATTTATCTCTTTTTTGGGGATCAGTAAAGTCTTCATCTTCTCCTCCTATTAATAATCGTCCATCGTCTGTGGTTCTAAAATATAAATACGGTTTGGCGGTATTCCACACCAATATATCTTGAAATTTTTGATGCGATTCCCAATCAACCTCCGAGACTATGGCAAACGTACTTAAGAGATTAACTATTTTTCTTTTAATCAAATTCGCACTTTCATATCCTACACAATAAACGATTTTCTTAGCTTTAATGTGAGCGTTAGTGCTGAGATAAGCAATATTATGACCTTTACGTTCATCAACTTGCTTGACTTCTGTCTTATCAAACACTTTTAAACCTCTCTTACAATTGTAATCTAATAATTCATGAACTAATCTAAAAGCATCGATACTAGCACCTTGTTTAGAAAGTACGCCTCCATGTGTATGAATAAGTTTAAAATTGTTTTCAATTTCATGAGGCTCCAACCATTCTACGTCAAAACCTGCCTCTTGTCTAGCATGAAATTCTAATTTTAAACCTTGTATATCTTTTTTAAAAGCAGAGAAATATAAAGAATCCTTTTTTTTAAACCCCGCCTTAGAGTCAATTTGAATACATATTTTATGAAGCATATCAATGGAATCAGAACAAGCCTGATAACTACGTACTGCATTATCTTTTCCGATAAG
This sequence comes from uncultured Sphingobacterium sp., assembly GCA_947630335.1. GTDB lineage: Bacteria > Bacteroidota > Bacteroidia > Sphingobacteriales > Sphingobacteriaceae > Sphingobacterium. The sequence continues at coordinate 1,224 of CANRHE010000168.1, read as the reverse complement.
TTCTATCAATTGATACAGCGGAATATCTATTTCATATTGAAGCATAGATGTGGTGGCTGAAGAACTACCATTTGCTATTTCACGTTTATCTAAGAGCACGGTATCATACCCATCTTCTATAGCTTGATGCGCTAATAGACTACCTGTAATACCACCTCCAATAATGAGGACATCACACTCAATATCTTCATGCAAAGAAGGATAACTGTTAATGATGCCATTTTTGATTAACCAAAATGGTTCATTTGATTTTAAGTCCATATAGAAAGTATGATCTAAGTGTTATACTTTTAAAAACAAATAATTCAATATTTAGTTCAAAATTAGAATATTGAATTAATAAATTGTTAGTCATAGTATTGATTAGTGAGAGTTAATTCGGAATTCTTTTATTTAAAAAAATTAAATTCTCAGTTAGAATAAATTTTGCTATTTTAAAATTTAATTTAGATATTTTAACTAAAAAATTATGAGTTTAGCTTTTCTATCGATACAAGAAATTTTTATAGGAATACCATTTTTAGTATTAATTCTATATACTCTTTACCACATACTCAACAATAGAACTTTATCCAGTAGTTACAAAATACTTTGGTTTATTTTAGTTTTAATGTTTAATATTTTGGGAACGTTAGCTTATTGGCTATTTACAAAAAAAAGAACTTAGAGAACCTTTCGCCATCCCTGTACAAACAGATTTAAATATTCATATTGTTTTTCAGACAAATTCGAATAATCAACTTAAACTTTAAAAATCAATACATTACAATTTAAAAAATCATTTTAAAATTTAAATATGATAAAAATCACTCTTCGTTATACCTATTTATAGCTATATTTATTCGGAAATAATAATTAATATTAAAAATATCATTAAAATTTATAATTTTGGGGTATATTTTAAATACTAATTAAATTTCAACCTTGAAAAACCGATAATTAGAACATAATTACACTATATCTATTTGAATTGACCAATTAAATGGTATATTTGTGCGTTAAAAAAATCTAAACTGAACCAATAGCTATGAAAACTAAACTTCTAAAAAAAGTTAGGAATGATTATAAAATCATTCATTATCCTGAAGGTTATAAATCCGAATTTGGGTTTTCTTATTTTGAGAATGCCTATGTACTATACTTTAAAAATGAAATTTTAAGAGCGGAATTTTGTAAAAAAAGTTTAATTGATTATTTAGTAGATCATTTAAAATCTACTTTAGA
>CANRHE010000167.1 GCA_947630335.1 uncultured Sphingobacterium sp. | reverse complement strand
TGTGCGCAAGGTTTACCTTGGTGAGCACTTTAAGATGTAAAAAAAAATCCCGAGCTATTAACACTCGGGATTTTTTCGGGACACGGAAAACTTAAAATAGCATATCAGGCAACACCATACTAAACCAAGGAACATAGGTTAATAACATAAGTGCAATAAGCATTAAAACAATAAATGGTAAGGAAGCTCTAAATACTTCAAATAAACTCATATTTGCAATACGCATAGCCACAAACAGATTAAGACCTACAGGCGGTGTCAACATACCGACCGATAAATTCACTAAGGTAATCACACCAAAGTGTATAGGATCAACACCTACTTGAGCTGCAATAGGCTGCATCAAAGGCGCTAAAATAATAATTGCTGACGCACTATCTAAGAAACAACCTGCAATCAACATAATCACATTAAACAACATCATAATCATTGTTGGTGATGAAGTACTAGCAAGAACTTCTGTTGCTAACTGCGTAGGAGCTCCAGTAGAAGCTAAAATCCATGAAAAAGCTGATGCCCCCGCTGTAATTAACAGAAGTGTACCTGCCAATAATCCTGAGTCTTTTAAAATCTGTAGTGTATTTTTAACAGTAATATTCCGATATATTACCGCACCAACAAACCAACCATATAAACATGCAGCTGCAGCAGATTCAGTTGGTGTAAAAACACCGGAGTAAATACCACCTAAAAGCACAACAGGCAAACCTAAGCCCCAAGCTGCATTTTTAAAAGCGAGAAAAATTCCTTCAATACTAGGAACATCGTCGCGAGGATACTTGTTTTTAATTGCAAAAACACAGCTATAAGTAACAAGTAAAGTAGCAACCAATAATGCGGGTACTAAACCAGCTGCAAACAACTTACCTACAGAAGTTCCTGTTACCGAACCATAAATGATTAAAGCAATACTAGGAGGAACAATTGGTCCTAATGTCCCCGCTGTAGTAATCAACCCAATAGCAAAAATTTTGCTATAACCTGCTGCCACTAAAGCAGGATACATAATAGTCCCAATGGCAACTACAGTTGCCGGACTAGATCCTGAGATGGAACCAAAAAAAAGGCAAGCCAATATTGTTGCCGCAGCAAGCCCCCCAGGAATCCAACCTATTAATGCCTTAGCTAAGTCAATCAATCGATCTGACAGACCACCAATACGCATCAATTCGGCCGCTAAGATAAAAAATGGAATAGACATTAATGAGAAGTTATTCATCCCTGAAAACATTCTCATTGGTACAACGATAGGGTCAATCGTTCCAGAAAAATAAAGTGTCGCTGTAACTGCTAATGCTAAACCTGCAAAGATTGGTAGCCCTAATAGTAAAAAAGCGAAAAAAAACGGAAGTAATGAGGTCACCATATTAAAACTCTTTAAGTCATAATTATTTCTTGCTTTTGCTTCTCTTCTTTATCGAGCAAAAGTGCTTGGAATAGCCCTATATATCTAAAGAGCATAAACACTCCAGAAATGGGTATGATCAAATAGACATAAGCTACCGGAATCTGCATAGCTGGTGACAACTGACCCATATTATTTGTATTTATAAAAAGCCTCCAACCATAGTAGATTAAGGTTACTGCAAAAACCATTCCTAATAAAGTTGAAAGATATTTAAAAATACGTGATAACTTAGGCCCAAGAAAGGCTTGTAGGACTTCTACTGAAATATGAACCCCATATCTAACCCCCATACTAGCCGTAACAAAGCTCATAGTGATTAAAGAATATAGAATAATTTCTTCTGACCAATATAAAGAATTACTAAATATATAACGTGCAATGACCTGGATAATAGCAACTACTGTGGCGATAAGCATTAATCCAGTCATCGCCACATTTTCAATCCAATCAATGCAACGGTTAATTGCACCAATCATAATTAATTCCTACTCCTCGCCTTTTGCTGCAGCCTGAGCCTTAGCAATTAACTCCGGTGTTAACTGTCTTTCAAATTGTTTATAAAGAGGTTGAGACTTCTCTATAAAGACAGCTCGTCCTTCATCAGTCAACTCAATGATTTCAATTTCATCTTTAATACGGTCATAAATCGCTTTCTCATCTTCAAGTGTTAATTGACGAGCATAATCGCGGCTCAAGTCAAAGGCATCTTTGACAACAACTTGCAAATCTTCCGGTAATGACTCCCAAGCTGCTTTATTCATGACTGCTGCATAGGTATGATATGTATGATGTGTTAAAGTCATATACTTTTGAACCTCATAAAATTTCATAGAGTCAATATTTGCATATGGATTTTCTTGACCTTCAATTACACCCTGTTGCAGACCGTTATATACCTCTGTAAAAGCCATTGCTGTTGGATTAGCTCCATAAGTACGGTAAGTAGCCATTACAGTTGGGGCCTGTAAGACGCGTATCTTGATATTTTTTAAATCATCAGGCTTGGTAATAGGACGCACATTATTGGTCATATTACGGAAACCCGCCCCCCAGTAGTTGATTCCCTTGAGGTTACTCTTTTCTAATCCATCTAAAATTTCACGACCCACTTCACCATCAAGGACACGCATCATTGCAGCCTCATCAGGCATTAGGAAAGGTAAATCAAATAAGAACATTTTAGGATCAAAATTTGCTAAGTTTCCAGTAGGAGGAATAGCAATTTGAACCAAATTCATTTGAGTCTGCTCAATAATCTCAACATCACCACCTAATTGTGCAGCAGGACGAATATTAATCGCAATACGACCATCAGAGTTTTTCTCAACCTCCTCCTTAAACTTTACTGCTGCTCGCGCATTGGGAGTACTTTCAATTAACACATGCGCAAAAGTGAAGTTAAAATCAGCAGCATAAGCACTTGAAATACTCATTAATAAAATACTGACTCCTGTTAAGGCAAATAATTTAGTTTTTTTCATTACAAAGTGTCTCACTAAAAAAATAAAAAATAGTTATCTAGGTAAGGCTCCTAGTACTTCTTTGGGTTTTCCAACTATCTCCTCAACCCTTAAAGCTATCGATAACAACCTCCTTTCTTGCATAGCAGCTGCCGTAAGTTGAATTCCAACCGGAATACCATTACCATCCAACCCAACGGGCAAACTAATAGCAGATAAATCCATAAGATTTGCAATTGACGTATTTCGTAAAGCCAACATATTAGCTTTTCTATAATCATCAATATCCTGTAAGTCATCGACCTTTGGAGCAGTACTCACTAATGTCGGAGTAAACCAAACATCAATATCCTTAAATACTGATTTCACATTTATAGCTGAACGCTCAATTACAGCCTTACGATTCAAATACTCAGTTGCCGATAAGCTCTCGGTTCCTTCCACCCTTACTTTTACTAAAGATCCTAAATGCTCTATTGCTTGTGGTAATTCTTGTTGTAAAAAAGAACTTAACTCAGGCGCTCCAAGCCCCCCTGCTTGAAAAATCTTGTACACCTCAGTACAGTTAGGAATTTTGATAGGTAGCAAAATAGCTCCATCTCCCTCTAGCTGTTTCATTGCTCTTTGAATCACATCATCAATATCTGGTTGAATATCTTCCCAAAAAAAATGCTCAGGAACTCCTACCCGAATACCCTTGAGGCTGTAAACTTTTGGTAAACCAAGATACCGATTTCTCAACATATTTTCTATTGCTACAAATCCAAAAGCCACATCCTCAACAGAACGTGCCAGTAAGCCTGGAGTGTCTAGCGTCTTTGATAGAGGGACTATATGATCCCGCGGCCAGAGACCAATCGTTGGTTTAAACCCCACATTGCCTGTTAATGAGGCTGGTATACGAACCGAACCTGCCGTATCTGTACCCAGTGCCAACAGTGCTGAACCTTGACATAAAGATACCCCTGCGCCCGAACTTGAACCACCAGGTATACGATGAGCTTTAGTATCCCAAGGATTACGAGGAGTCCCCCAATGCTCATTAATACCTATACCGCCAAAGGCAAATTCAACGGTATGTGTTTTGCCCGTGATTAGAGTGAGTTGCTTTAATAAGCTATTAATAAGCCTCCCTGGAGTTTGCCACTGCAAGCCTAAGTCCCTTGAAGAACCTGCATAAGTAGGCATATTTGGAACTGCAAACAAATCCTTAACAGAAACAGGTATACCCATGAGGGGACCGAGATCTCGTCCAGCAGCAAACATTGCATCAGAGGCTTCAGCAATACGCATCGCACTATCACCACACCATGTTTTATAAGCACTCAAATTCTCTTCCGTTGTTTCATAAGAGTGTTGGCATGATGCCATTAGATTTGCAGAAGTCAGAGTTCCTGTTCTTAAACGTTCGCTTATCTCTTTTAAACTTAGTTCATGTAAAACCATAGACTCTTCTTGATAAAATTGTGTTTCGGGAAATTTTTATGAATAATAGGTACTAAAAAACACAACAACTAATTTCAACTTTCATATAGAGTATTTATTTACGAACAACAGAACAAGGGGGGGCCCCCTCTGTCACACTAGTTGTCCGATCCTCTGATTTTTATAGTTGATTTATTTGAGGAGGCGGAGAGTGTCTTACAATGTCGTCTTACAGTGCAGAATTTAAAGCGCAGATTGTTAAAAAAATGATGCCACCTAACAACCAGAGTGTGGCTCACATTAGTCGCGAAAGCGGTATTCATGTCTCCACCTTATACAGTTGGAAAAAACAGTTTCAAGCAAAAGGATTTGTAGTGCCTGCCAAGCCATCTTCCCCCGACCGATGGGATGCAAAAGCCAAGTTGGCTGCGATCATCCAGACCGCCAGCATGAATGAGTCTGAGCGTTCGGCTTACTGCCGTGAACACGGTATTTATCCGGAGCAGTTGAATACGTGGAAAGCTGCCTTCGAAGCAGCCGATGTCACGGAAGGGCCGGTGACTAAAGCCGTCTTAGCGGCAGAGCGCAAAAAGAGCCGTCAATTAGAAAAAGAATTAAGACGTAAGGAGAAGGCCTTAGCGGAAACGGCTGCCTTATTGACCTTATCAAAAAAAGCCCGGGCTATCTGGGGCACCAACGAGGAAGACTAATCCCTCTATCGATGAAACAGATAGCCATTACGTTAATCCAGGAAGCGGTTGATGCCGGTGCGCGACGCCACATGGCGTGTGCTCTGATGGGTATTAGCTGCCGTACCTTATTGCGTTGGCAAGCTGCTGGCCAAGACTTAGCGGATAAGCGTCGAGAAGCAGCTAAGCGAGTCTATGCGCATGCGCTAACCGAGGAGGAACGTCGGGAGATTCTGACCGTCTGTAATTTACCTGAGCATCAGAGTTTACCGCCTACCCAAATCGTCCCTAAACTCGCGGACAAGGGTATTTATATTGCCTCTGAGTCCAGTTTTTACC
>CANRHE010000166.1 GCA_947630335.1 uncultured Sphingobacterium sp. | reverse complement strand
TGGCGTAAGAAATGAGCAGGCATTACAATTTTTTTACGCATCATATCTTCAAAAGCTAGCATGACTTCATTTTGATCTACAGTAAAAGCTTTAGAAATAAAAGACATATATGCTTTTGCATGACGAGCCTCATCAGCTGCTATTACTCCACACATTTTAGCGAGCAGTTTGTCGCCGTTATTTTTGGATATACCTGCAACTCTTCTATGAGAAATGTTGGTTGCCAATTCTTGAAATGAAGTATAGATAAAATTACGATATGGATCTGCACCAGTACCAATATCAAAACCATCATGAATTAAATATTGTGTACTCACTTCAAACTCCCTCATATTTACACGTCCAGATAAGTATAGATACTTATTAAGAAGATCTCCATGACGATTTTCTTCTGCTGTCCATGCGCGCACCCACTTCATCCAACCACCTTGTTCATTTTTCTCTACATCTTCAACCATGGTTAACCATGATTCATATGTAGGTAGAGCTTCTTCAGTAATTGTATCTCCAATAAGTACTGCTACTAAGTCATAGGGTAACTCTTTAGCACTTTCTTGAAGGTCTTTTACTTCGTCAAAGAAGGAGCTTCGTGAAGAGTCAGGTAAGAAATCAGCTGGTTGCCACATTTGCTCAACTGGCTTCAGATATTCACTCATTTCATTCAGCATGAATGGCTCTAGATAAGTCATTACTTCTTTTCTTGACCCCTCTGGAATATTTAAAGGTTTTTCTTGCATATCATCACAAATATAAGTAATTAAATATTTTTTTGATACAGTTTTATCGAGAATGATTGTGAAAAAATGTTATATTAATGGTTTCTTCTCTACTAAAAGAAGACAATACTTTGATGGATTTTGGTTAGATATATGCTAACTTTGTAATACAATATAAATGATGACATTGAAAAAAATTGATATAAATAAAATTCGTTCCGACTTCCCCATTTTAAAAAGGGAAGTAAATGGAAAACCCCTTATTTATTTAGATAATGGAGCCACTACGCAAAAGCCTCAAGTTGTAATTGATGCATTAGTGAATTATTACACAGATATGAATGCTAATATTCACCGTGGAGTACATTATTTAAGTCAGATTTCTACTGATGCTTTTGAAGTTACTCGAAGGAAGGTGCAAGGGTTTATTCATGCAAGTCATGATTATGAAATTATTCTTACGAAAGGGACTACCGAGAGTATCAACTTAGTTGCTCAGTGTTTTGGAGAAGCATTTATATCAGAAGGAGATGAAATAATCATTTCAGCTATGGAACATCACTCTAATATAGTGCCATGGCAAATGATGTGTGAAGCTAAAGGTGCCGTACTGAAAGTTATTCCCATGGACAGTCGGGGAGTTTTGGATATTGATATTTATAAAGATATGCTGTCCGAAAGGACTAAAATGGTTGCGGTGACATATGTATCTAATGCTCTAGGGACTATCAATCCTGTGGAAGAAATTATTCGTTATGCTCATGATTATGGTGCTGCTGTATTACTAGATGCTGCTCAAGCGATACATCATATTACTATAGATGTCAGTAAATTAGATGTAGACTTCTTAGTGTTTTCTGGTCATAAGATGTATGCTCCTACGGGGATAGGAGTGTTATATGGTAAAGAGAAATGGTTAAATGCGATGCCTCCTTATCAAGGGGGAGGAGACATGATTAAGGATGTAACATTTGCTAAGACAACTTATAATGAACTTCCTTTCAAATTCGAGGCGGGTACCCCAAATATTGAAGCTGGGATTTGTCTAGCTTATGCTATTGACTATATGACGGATATTGGTCTAGAAGCTATAAAAGCTTACGAAGATGAATTATTAGAATATGCTACCCTGGAGATATTAAAGATAGAGGGTGTTCGCATTATCGGAACTTCAGAGGCTAAGTCTTCAGTCTTATCTTTTGTAGTTGATGGTGTACATCCTTATGATATAGGTGTGATTTTGGATAAATTAGGTATTGCAGTGAGAACAGGACATCACTGTGCACAACCTGTAATGGATCAGTTGGGTATACCAGGTACTGTGCGCGCTAGTTTAGCTATGTATAATACCAAAGAAGATATTGATATTTTTATAAAAGGCCTGCAGCGTGCTGTAGATATGTTAAAATAATATAATGACGATAAACGAAATTCAAGACGAATTAATTGAAGACTTTGAATTCTATACCGACTGGATGGAAAAATATGAATATATTATCCAACTAGGCAAAGAATTGCCGCTAATCGATGAGTCTCATAAACAGGATCAATTTATTATCAAGGGTTGTCAATCCAAAGTGTGGTTATTCCCTAATCTGATGGACGGTAAGTTGTATTTTACGGCTGACTCTGATGCTGTGATAACAAAAGGGTTAGTAAGTTTGATGGTAAAGGTTCTTTCTGGACATACTCCTCAAGAAATTGTGGAAGCAAATTTATACTTTATAGATAAAATAGGTCTGACAGAACATCTTTCCCCTACTCGCGCAAATGGACTATTATCTATGGTCAAACAAATGAAGTTATATGCAGTAGCATTGCAAAATAGAGTATAAAAAAAGGAGGTGTTAACACCTCCTTTTTTTTATACTTTTATATGCTGAGCTTGAATAGGTTGTCCAAAGAATACTTTAGCTTTTTCTTGAAAATCTTTTGCATTATCTGTAGTAAAGAATTGTATTGTGGATGATGTACTGCAATGTTGTTTCACTTCTGGATGTTTATCTAAATATTCAGCGAGACTTTCTGCAACTAATTTGCCTTGAGATAGCACCTTAATACCTTTAGGTATAAATTGATTGATTACAGGGAGTAATAAAGGGTAATGGGTACATGCTAAAATGATGGTGTCAATTGATGGAGATTTTTTTAGTAAAATTGTAATGTCTTTTTCTACAAAGTAACTTGCACCTTGACTATCAATTTCATTGTTTTCAACTAAAGGTACCCAAAATGGACAAGCGTGTTGATGGACTTTAATTTCAGGAAAGAACTTCGAGATCTCAATCAAATATGATTTAGATAGAACAGTCCCTTGAGTAGCTAGTATACCTACTTCATTGGTTTTTGTAAATTTATTAATACTCTCCGTTGTTGGACGTATTACGCCGAGTACTTTTTTACCATTCGGAAGGTCATTTTGCTGAATAGTTCTTAGTGCTTTGGCAGAGGCAGTATTACAAGCTAATATTACTAGATTGCACCCTAAGTCAAATAGTTTAAATACACATTCTTTAGTAAATTGATATACAGTATCAAAAGACCTTGTGCCATAGGGAACACGTGCATTATCCCCAAGGTAAATATAGTCGTATTGAGGAAGTGTTTTTTGTATTTCTTTGAAAACAGTTAGGCCACCATATCCAGAGTCAAAAATGCCTATTGGTGCTAATTTATCCATCTTCTAATTATTTTAATGTTTTTTGTCACAAAGATGACTTTTATTTTTGATACCTTCGTCTTTTGTAATTTAAAAATATCTCTTTTTTCAATTACGGCTTGAAGTTTGTTCTTGTCCAACAATAAGTGAAAATTTTATGAATGAAAGAAATACAGTTTGTCTCTTTTTAGGAGCGATGTTAAGTGTAGTGTTACCCCCGAAAATTTCTAAAGCTCAAATAGATGTTCAACCTTATTCTTATCAATATTATCAAAAATTGAATAGTGAGTTGTATTCAACGGATACTCGTTATCATACGTCTTCAAAACCTTTTATATTGAAAGGAAGATTGTTAGAGGTGAAAGATTCTCTTGCTAGCGTATATCCTACAAGCTCGCGTAATTGGTTTATGCGAAAAATATTCAATGAGCATTTGGTTCAGGTTGAAAAGGAAGATCATACTTTTTATTTAGATTTTATGCCTGATCTCACAATTGGGAAAGAATTATTAGGTGCCGACAAACGTAATACTTATCTCAATACAAGAGGAATTGAAATTGGATTGACTGTCAAGGATAAATTTACGTTTAAATCATCTTTTTACGAAAATCAGGCAGTTTTTCCAAACTATATAGATCAACGAATTCAAGATACAGGAGTTGTTCCAGGTCAGTCCTCTCCAAAAGGACGATATGACAAAACAAAGGACTGGATGTATGCAACAGCAAGTATGACATATGAGTTTAGCCCATATTTTCAAACTACTATTGGTTATGATAAAAATCATATTGGTGATGGTTATCGTTCTTTGCTTTTGTCGGATTTTTCTTCAAATTATACACAATTAAAGATTACAGGTACTATTGGTAATGTTCAATATACGTCATTGTGGGCCTATATGAATGACCCAAATAATCCCCGCACTAATCCTTCAGGCGAATTTGGTAGGTACGGTGATGGTGTTAAATATGGAGCTTTTCAATACTTAGATTATAATGCTACTAAAAGATTATCTGTTGGATTTTTTCAGTCTGTAATATGGGCTGATGCAACTGATGCTGGATATAGAGGGTTGGATTATAATTATTTTATTCCCGGTCTATTTTATCGCCCTGTAGAAAATAATAATAGAACTTCTCCTGATAAAATGCATTTAGGTCTAAATGCTAAATATAAAGTGTTAAAAAATATGACGGCTTACGGCCAGTTTTTGTTAGGAGAATTTACCGCCAAAGAGTTTTTTGCTAACAATGGTTATATTCATAATAAATGGGGTTTGCAGTTAGGTGTACGTGGATTCGATGCTTTTTCTATAAAAAGACTTAATTATCTTGTGGAATATAATCAAGTAAGACCATATACCTATCAACATTTTTCATCAATTTCTAATTATAGTAATAATGGAGAACCATTGGCACATCCACGAGGAGCTAACTTTAGAGAAGTGTTAGGTTTATTAAATTATTCTTGGAATAGGTTTGATTTCTCCTTTGAGGGTATGTATACCATGTATGGTACAGATCCTGCTGATGGAACTAACTATGGCGGAGATATTTTTAAACCTTATGAGAATTATCCGCAATGGTATGGTAATAAGATAGGGCAGGGGGTCAAGAATAATTTGTATTATGCAGATTTTAAGGCAGCATACGTGTTTAACCCTAAATATAATCTTAGGCTTGAGGCAGGGTATACTCATCGTCTGAATTATGTTAAAGGTCAAGAAACTCAAAAGTCAGGTGTAGTAACTATAGGCTTGAGATCATCGTTCCGTAGTTTTTACTCCGATATTTAAAGGTAGTTTTGCTATATTTATTTACCAGTACGTTATCAATATCTATGAAAAAAATTTTAATACTCAATGGTCCGAATCTCAATCTTCTTGGGGTAAGAGAGAAGGGGATCTATGGAAATCAATCGTTTGAAGATTATTTTATAGAATTAAAAAA
>CANRHE010000165.1 GCA_947630335.1 uncultured Sphingobacterium sp. | reverse complement strand
ATTAACTAATGCTATTAAATCTGTAATCGACTTCTGAGGAAGACTACATGTTTTGTTAATACAAAGGTATGCTTTTGTAACTAAATCTTGTTTATTAAGTAACAACGGAATTGTACTTTTTGTTCCTCCTAATGTGATTTTGTTAGGAACATAACAAAGTTGATCCATTTTTTTTCTCCAATCTAAGGCGTCTTTACCCACAATTGCAATTTCATTCGTTCCGTATACGTGTTCTAACAATTGAATAGCCCAGTTAGAATAACCCGCACCGTATGTTTTTATACTTGGGAAGACATTAGCAAATACTTGATCCGCTATAGCGATATAGTCCTCATTATCCAACAGTAAAGTTAATTTGTACAATTGGCGGATAAGCGTCGAGGTAGAGGCAGGGATTACGTTATCCATGATTTCACTTTTTCTAGATATTAAAGCTTCAGCATATTTTGAAGTATAATAAAATGTCTTCTGATGCTCATCATAGAATAAATTAATGGCCTCATCCATCCATACCTTTGCTTTCCGTAACCAAGTTTCGTCAAATGTAGCTTCATACAATGAAATGAACGCTTCTATAGTGAATGCATAATCATCCAAGAAACCTTCTATTCTGCGATTTTTATCCTGGGGTTGATGTAATAGCTTATGATCTACTATACACTCTTCTTCAATAAATCTTGCAATTCCAATAGCGAGTTCGAGGAAACTAGATTCTTCAAAAACTCTATACGCATCGATATAACCTTTAAGTAATAGGGCATTCCAGGCTGTCAATTGTTTATGGTCTAACCCCGGTCTTGTGCGTTGAGACCTATAATTAAATAATTTCTTTTTTATGCTTTTTAATTTATCATACCATTCCGTTTCGGTATAAGTATTTTTACCGGCAGCAAGGACACTATATTTATTCACAAACAAGATGTTTGTTTTTTCCTCCAGCCAATTTCCTTCCTCTGTGATGTTATATAATTTTCTTGCCCAGTCAGCATCTTCTCCGAGGCAACTGAATTCTTCTGCCTTAAACGTATAGAATTTACCTTCTATTCCTTCACTATCTGCATCTAAAGCGCTATAAAAACCTCCATTTGGAGCCCTCATTTCATTGACTGTCCAACCAATGGTTTCTTGGACGACTTCGCGATAGAGTGGATTAGGCTTCGCTTGATATGCTTCACTATACAGACTTATTAATTGAGCATTATCATATAACATTTTTTCGAAGTGAGGTACATGCCAACGCTCATCAACAGAATAACGAGCAAAACCTCCACCGATATGATCATATATTCCACCATTTGCAATCTGTTCTAACGTGAAGTGGACATGATTCAATACTTCTTCATCTTTTACTAAGGTTGCATAGCGCAATAAGAATAACCAGTTATTCGGAAGAGGGAATTTAGGACCATTTGAATTTCGTCCATCACCACCCCATTTAAGGTCAAATTGTGCTTTCCATGGAAGTACAATAGATTTTAAATCTAGCTTAGTATATTCATTAGGTATTTCTAATATTGGGAGGCGTTCGGACTTGCTTATTCCCGCTGTTAATTTTTCGGCGTACTCCAATGCGACCTCTGGTGTATCCTCCCAAAGTTGTGCTATTTGTAAAAGTATGTTTTGCCAATCATGAGGCTTGAAGTAGGTGCCTCCATATATCGGTCGACCATCTGGAAGACAGATGACATTTAATGGCCAGCCTCCTGCATTGGTCATTAGCTGGACAGCTATCATATATATTTGATCGATATCGGGACGTTCTTCTCTATCAATTTTTATAGAGATATAGAACTTGTTCATGGTCTCTGCAATAGCATGATTCTCAAAACTCTCTCTTTCCATCACATGACACCAATGACATGCAGAATAGCCTATGCTAATGATTAGGAGTTTGTTTTCTTTCTTTGCTTTTGATAGTGCTTCTTCCCCCCATGGAAACCAGTTAACAGGATTGTTTTCGTGTTGTTTGAGATAGGGAGAGTGTTCTGATGAGAGTCTATTTGCCATGTCCGAAGGTAGTATTTAGTATTGACCGAAAATATGTTTTAAATATGCCGTATTTTCAGAGAGTTCAGCAAAATTAAAGTTTTTTTCTAATAATATTTCTGCCGCAGACGCAGTGCTCAGATTGATGTACGTATTACAAATGTAATTTGTTAGCGATGATAACCCTGGATTGTGACCAAATAAGATAATCGTATCAATATGATTAGGAACTTTGTTTATTTCTTTTAAAATTTCTGTGAAAGTAGCTTCGTAAATATTATCTTTTTTAATGATTTTATGGGCTGGATATCCCCACACATTACAAAATATTTCTGCAGTCTGTAGAGCTCTCTTCGCTGAAGATGAAATTAGCATTGTTTTCTCATTCAAAGTAATTTTATCTTTAATTTCAAAAGCTATTTCACATGCTTTCTCAATTCCCTTTTCTTTCAAGGCACGATAGTAATCGAGCTTTCCGTCTAAACCTTCTTCGGCTTTAGCATGACGAATTAAAAAAACACTTTTTTCTTTCATAATACTTTTTACATTTGATAAATCTTTTTGTTAGTCTAGAAAAGAATATTTTGAATTGAAAAAAAGTTATTATTACCTATAAATCATATTATTTATCAAAACTAAACTTTTAGAGCCTCTTATATCTGTGCTAAGAACTAAGATAGGCATTTTATTTTTTACAACCTTATTCCTATTGTCCTGTAAAAAGGATCATATTGAAGCTCCTGTTCTACCTGAAAAGGGAAACAATGCTGATACAACCGTAGTCGTAGATGCAACAATTTTTACTGACTTGGGTCTTGTAAATATTAATACAAAGGCTGATGGCAATAGCTGGGATACATTTTCTCTTTCCAAAATAAAAGATATTTCAGGTAAGAGCATCAGTTATTGTCATCCTGACGTGGAGTATTTTGCGAATGGTTTTAATGGTTATCGATTTTGGATGGCTTTTACACCCTATTTTGGAATTGTAGGTTCATCAGGTGATGCGGTTCTCTATGAGAACCCTACAATCGTAGCATCCAATGACGGTGTGAATTGGGTGGAGCCACTAGGGATCAAAAATCCAATACAACCAACACCATCGTTGAAGGATGGTCTTGTGAAAAACAATTTTGATACAGTGCAAGGGTATTGGTCAGATACGGATCTAAATTTTCATGAAAATAAACTGGACGTTTTTTATAGAGGTTCTCATGTTTCGCTGCTCAGTTTAACCCGTATTGCATCCAACAGTAGTAATAATAAATCGAAGTTAATAAAAAGTGCTACGCGTACCATAGTGAAACAAACATCTGTAAATGGCGTTGACTGGCAACCGCTGGAGATTCTATATACCAGTAACGAACCCGAAACGTTGAATGATAATGACGTACTTTCGCCAAGCTTCGTTCTTGTTGATGGAACATGGATTAGTTATGAAGTATTGCTGAATAAAGGTCGTAATGAGTATAAAGGAGAAGATAACTCCTACGTATTGAAAAGAACTTCTACTGACGGTTTGAATTTTTCTACTTTTTTTGATAGTCAAATTGTTCACTTTCAAAACAAACCTTGGTTAATTGAAAATCAATCCCATTCGCCTTGGCATATCCATGTTTGTTATGTGGATGGTTATTATTTCCTTTATATTGCTGTAGGAAGAGTAAAGTCCTATACTTCTGATGATCTTTATATTGCCTATTCCAAAGATGGAGTAAATTTTAAGGTGCACCCAAAACCTGTAGTTAGTGGCGGAGTATATAGATCATGTATTTTTCCTATGAACACTACTTCGCAGTTCATAGAGTTTGGATCTATCATAGGAATGAAATCAGGACAGTTTAAGTATAGGAAATTCAAAACTAATAAAAATGTGTTAAAAAAAATACTGGGATAGATTTGATACCTATACAGGTATTATTCTTATTGCCATTGGTTCATTACTGTATCTTAAAATGTTCTACTTTTATACGGAGATTATACGGACTTCATTCGGACTTCATTCGGACATCATTCGGATGGAGCCGAACTAGATGCGGACTAAGTCCGTATGATATTCGTGTTCAATATTGTTATGAGTAAAACCAGTTATAATCTTTGATAGAGTATTTAAGTAATGATTCTTGGTACTAATGGATTACGTGGCTAAAGGATCTATCAAGAATTTGTATCTAATCAGTCATGTATATTTGTGTTTTATGAGATATAAATAGTGAAAGTTGAATTCCTTTTATTTTTACTTTAGATAAGAAGAAATTAAATAATTCTCTTTAGTTAACTTTAAAATATGAAAAAGCGATATTTATCATTTAGTTTGTGGGGTGAGAACCCCTTGTATACAATAGGGGCATTAAGAAATGTAGAGCTAGCTAAAGAATTATATCCAGATTAGCAAGTGATAGTATACCACGATTCAAGTGTTCCAAATTATATTTTACTTGACTTATCTAAATTAGGAGTTGAATTGGTCAATATGACATCTAACGAAATACATCCATCTTTCTGGCGATTTTATATTTTAGATTGTGAACGTGCAATATTTAGAGATACAGACTCTCGAGTTTCTAAAAGAGAAAGAGTGGCTGTTGATGAATGGATTTTTGAGGATACGACATTACATATAATAAGAGATCATCCTTATCATGATATTCCATTTGGAGCAAATAAATTAGGTATATTAGCAGGAATGTGGGGAATGAAAGGTGGTAGCATTAATATAACGGATCGCATACGGAAATTTGTTAAACTGCAGAAAACTCAGCAATACGGAGTTGACCAAGCTTTTTTAGAGTCAATTAATGAAGAATTTCACAATCAAAAAACTGTACATGATGAATTTTTTGAAGGTAAAAAAATATCTATTAAGCGTGAGGCATGTAGATTTATAGGCGAACGTATTGATGTAAATGAAAGGCTACTGGGCGATGATTGGATAGAAATTCAGAAATTTATGAAAAATAATAGAATAAGTATTTTCCATTTCTTTACCGAAATTTTCAAATAAAAATGAGTTATATATCTATCGTAATACCCACTTTTAATTCTGAAAAAACAATAGAAAGGTGTTTAGCAACTATCCTTGAACAATCGTTTACTGATTATGAGATAATAATTCAAGATGGCCAATCTACAGATAATACATTAGCAATAATATCTAAATTTAAAGATTCTAGAATCCGTATATTTAGCGAGAAAGATTCTGGAGTTTATGATGCTATGAATAAGTCTATGCTGCGAACCAAAGGAGAATGGCTTTATTTTCTTGGTAGTGACGATTCGCTATATGATAGCAATGTACTAGAAACCGTCTATCGAAAACTTATTATAACTACAGCATCTGT
>CANRHE010000164.1 GCA_947630335.1 uncultured Sphingobacterium sp. | reverse complement strand
ATTTAGCGGTCTGGACGGGACTCGAACCCGCGACCCCATGCGTGACAGGCATGTATTCTAACCAGCTGAACTACCAGACCTAATTACCTTCCCTTAAGAAGGTGTGCAAATATAGCGCTGATTTATCAAATAACCAACTTTTTTTGCAAATAAATTACTCAGTTGATCCATCTTTCATCTTTTCAGCATTCTCCGCAAACTGTAATGCGTCTATAATGCCTTGAATATCACCGTCCATAATAGCTGGAAGATTGTACATCGTCAAACCAATTCTATGCTCAGTAACTCGGCCTTGAGGGTAGTTATAGGTACGAACTTTAGCCGAACGGTCTCCTGTTGATACTAATGTTTTACGTTTAGCAGCAATATCGCCGTTCTTTTTGTTCAATTCAATTTCATAAAGCTTGTTTCTTAGCATCTCCATCGCTAACTCACGATTGGCTAATTGCGAACGCTCCACCTGACATACAACCACTATACCTGTTGGTTTATGTGTCAATTGTACTTTTGTTTCTACTTTATTTACGTTCTGACCACCGGCACCACCAGAACGCGAAGTTTGCAGTTCTATATCTCCAGGGTTTAATTCAACGTCTACATCTTCTGCTTCGGGTAATACAGCCACTGATGCCGCTGAGGTATGCACACGACCTTGAGTTTCTGTATCTGGAACGCGTTGGACACGGTGTACTCCTGATTCATATTTTAATTGCCCATACACATCATCACCGATAACTTTTAAGATAACTTCTTTATAACCGCCTGAAGTACCCTCAGTCACATCCATTACCTCATTACGCCAGCCCTTAGTCTCGAAGTAGCGTGTGTACATACGGTACAAGTCACCCGCAAATATAGCCGCCTCATCACCACCAGCACCGCCACGAATCTCAATAATGGCATTTTTAGCATCCTCAGGATCTTTAGGAATCAAAAGAAGACGAATTTCTTCACCTTTGATGTCTTTTTGTTCCAAAAGAATATCTTGCTCTTCTTTGGCCATTTCGCGTAACTCTTGATCTTTTTCATGCAAAAGTATTTGCTTGTTAGCCTCAATATTGCTTATGATGTTTTTATAGATATTGTATTGCTCAACGATTTTACCAAGATCTTTGTATTCTTTGTTTAATTTCGCAAAGCGTTTCATATCATTGATGGTCTCAGGATTGCTTAATTCAGCCTCCACTTCTTCCCATCTTTCTTTTATTGCTTGTAGTTTTTC
Organism: uncultured Sphingobacterium sp.; assembly: GCA_947630335.1. GTDB lineage: Bacteria > Bacteroidota > Bacteroidia > Sphingobacteriales > Sphingobacteriaceae > Sphingobacterium. The sequence goes on along the minus strand of CANRHE010000164.1, from coordinate 4,134 downwards.
TAACATAATTTCTATAGTCCATAGTAACTTTTTTTGTCACATGGAAATGCAAAAATACTGAAAAAATATTTTATTTAAGAGGAATAAATGTTATTGATTAGAAACTACTTTAAGCCCAACAATAGATGCGATTAAGGTGAATATGAAGAAAATTCGCCAAAAATCTGCAGGTTCTTTAAAGAAAAGAATGCCCATAAGTACCGTACCTACCGCTCCAATTCCCGTCCATACTGCATAGGCTGTACCTAATGGAAGAGTTTGTGTTGCTTTAATAAGAAGTCCCATAGACACAAATAGGCAAATAATAAAGCCGCTATACCAAATATAAGTTGCGGAGCCTGTGGCTTCTTTAGCCTTACCTAAGCAAGTTGTAAAACCGACCTCGAATAATCCACCTAAAATTAAGAATACCCAATTCATATAATATAAAAGTTATTTTCAACAAAGATGATTCTTTTACTCGAAACTTATTTTTACAAATGTTAAAAAACTACTTTACCTCTGCACGTATTCGGGATAATGTTACTTGTGATACGCCTAAATAAGTAGCTATGTAGCCAAGTTTAATGTGCTGTAATAAAAGGGGGGCTTTTTGAAGTAAGTCGTGATAGCGTTCACTTGCCGTTTTAAAGAGGTGCTGCATCAAGCGCTCTTCGATTTTAAGGGTTTCTAATTCTGCAAGCTTTCTGCCCCAATTAGCGATTGCTAAAGATTCCTTATATAACTCTTGTAATTTCTGAATAGATATTTTATAAAGAATACAATCGGTCAAGGTATCTACTATTTCGTAGGTAGGGGTACCGTGTATATAACTATTCAGGGGAAGGATGATTTGCCCAGGAAAGCAAAAATCTAAAATAACTTCTTTATGTTCTTTGTAATAGTAAATACGACAAATCCCTTTTTGTAAGAAATATATATATTTATTCGTTTTATTCTCGTCAATAAAAATGATGTCTTTATCAAGTTGAATTTGATCCGCAATTTTAAGGATGCTTTTCAAATCACTCTCTGGTAACGGAGAGATCTGTAATAAGCCTTGTTTTAACTCCATTTTTCAAGTTTTAAACTTTTACCATCCCAAACAGCATAAGTGTAAAAGTTGATCCACTCCCCAAGATTTACTATTTCTGATGACGACGATAATTTAAACTGATACGGCAGGTGACGATGGCCATAAATGAAATAATCATAATGTTTATTCTCCAATACTTCTTTTGAGTATTGAACTAACCATTCTTTATCTTCGCCCAAAAATTTTTCTTCTTCATTACTAGATAGTCGACTATGCTTAGACCAACGAGTTGCTATTCCTATCCCTAGATTGGGATGTAAGCGTGCAAATAACCATTGGCATAGTGAACTTCTGAATATCTTTTTCAGCAACTTATATTTATTATCGCCAGGACCTAATCCATCTCCGTGATGAATATAAAAGGTCTTGCCATCTAGGTCTAGCGTAAGTTCATCGTCTATAATTTTTACGTGAAGCTCTTCCTTAAGATAACCAAACATCCACATGTCATGATTACCTTTGAATAATGTAATTTTAATGCCTAAATCAGATAATTCAGCAAGCTTTCCTAAAAAACGAATGTATCCTTTTGGAACGACAGTTGAATACTCGAACCAAAAATCGAAAATATCACCTACCAGCAACAATTCCTTTGCATCTTTTTTGATATAATCCAACCATCGTATAATGATCTTTTCACGTTCCTTAGAACGCTCTAAAGGAAAAGATCCCAGGTGGAAATCGGAGGCGAAGTAGATCTTATTTCTTTCGTACATAATGACGTAAAAGTACCAAAATCGAAGCAGTTAACAAAAGGACTTCTTTAAGGTAATGAAATTGATTAGATTTGCTATAAACTCTAATTATATGAAAAAAAATATAAGTTTTATTTTATTAACTATGGCTTTAGTAGGCTGTAAGCAACATAAACAAATAGATGCTGTGAAAGATATTAAACTTCAGCCTTATCCGAATACAGAGAAAATTGCGCATACCGATGTTTACTTTGGTACTGAAGTAGACGATCCGTATCGTTGGCTTGAGGATGATCTAGCTAAAAACACAAAAGAATGGGTGAAATTAGAAAATCAGATTACTCAAGATTATTTGTCTCAGATTCCATATCGTGATGCTATAAAATCGCGATTAGAAAAGTTGTGGAATTATGAAAAATTCTCTGCGCCGTTTATTGAAGGAGATTATACCTATTACTATAAAAACGATGGTTTGCAAAATCAAGCTGTTCTATATAGAAAAAAAGGAGTAGATGGAGTAGAGGAGGTATTTTTGGATCCTAATAAATTTTCTAATGATGGTACTACATCATTAGCGGGTTTATCATTTAGTAAAGATGGTTCTTTAGTTGCTTACCAAATCTCAGAAGGGGGCTCTGATTGGCGTAAAGTAATCGTAATGAATACTGATGATAAATCAGTTGTAGGTGAGACATTAATTGATGTGAAGTTTTCAGGCTTAGCGTGGCGTGGTAATGAAGGTTTTTATTATAGCTCTTATGACAAGCCAAAAGAAGGATCTGCTCTATCAGCAATGACGGATCAGCACAAGGTGTATTTTCATAAGCTAAATACTCCTCAAAGTAGTGATGAATTAGTGTTTGGAGGGGCTACAATTCCTCGACGTTATATAGGGGCATCATTGACTAACGATGAACGCTTTTTGATAATATCTGCTGCAAATACGACTTCAGGGAATGAGCTTTGGGTTAAAGACTTGAGCGACCCTAATGCTAAATTTGTGGCTGTGGTAGATAATTTTAATAAGAACCACTCTATCATTGATAATGATGGTAGTAAGTTGATTATTTATACAGAATTGGATGCGCCTAATGGCCGTATAGTTACTACAGATTTTGAAACGCCAACATCTAAAGATTGGAAAACATTAATTGCCGAGACAGATCAAGTATTATCACCGTCAACTGGGGGAGGCAAAATATTTGCTAATTACTTGAAAGATGCCACCTCTCAGGTTAAACAATATGATAAGTCTGGCAAATTAGAACGTGAAGTAGAATTGCCTGGTGTGGGTACAATTGCAGGATTCGGAGCTAAATCGGATGAAAAAGATTTATACTATACTTTTACTTCCTATATCAACCCAGGTACTATATATAAGTATGATATTGCTTCGGGCACATCTGAATTATATAAACAGCCAAATGTACAGTTTGATCCCTCTAAATATGAATCTAAGCAAGTGTTTTATACTTCTAAAGATGGAACCAAGATTCCTATGATTATTACTTACAAAAAAGGTATTCCATTAGATGGTAATAATCCGACTATGTTATATGGTTATGGTGGTTTTAATATTAGTCTAACACCTTCGTTTAGCGTGGCCAATATTATTTTGCTAGAACAAGGTGGTGTCTATGCGGTAGCTAACTTACGTGGAGGTGGTGAGTACGGTGAGAATTGGCATGTTGCGGGTACTAAGATGAAAAAGCAAAATGTATTTGATGATTTTATTGCTGCTGCAGAATATTTAATAGCCGAAAAATACACATCTTCCGAGCGATTAGCAATTTCTGGAGGGTCGAATGGTGGATTACTTGTAGGGGCTACAATGACGCAGCGTCCTGAGTTAGTTAAGGTAGCTTTTCCTGCAGTCGGTGTATTGGATATGTTGAGATATCATAAGTTTACGGCAGGTGCTGGCTGGGCTTTTGATTATGGTACATCGGATGATAGTAAAGAAATGTTTGAATATTTATACAAGTATTCTCCATATCATGCTTTAAAACCAAATACATCTTATCCTGCAACTATGGTGTTGACAGCAGATCATGACGATCGTGTGGTGCCTGCTCATTCCTTTAAGTTTGCAGCAAGATTACAAGAGTACAACACTGGGCCTAACCCTGTATTGATACGAATAGATACTAATGCAGGACATGGAGCCGGAAAATCAACATCGATGATGATTTCGGAGAGTACCGATAAATGGGCCTTTATGTTCCAAAATATGGGTCTTGGCTATACAGAGATTAAATAGTATTTTAGTAAGGACGGTAATAACCGTCCTTTTTTATTATGATCGATAAATTAATTCAACATATTAATAGTGTTACTCCTCTAACATCAGAAGAGATAGAAAGA
>CANRHE010000163.1 GCA_947630335.1 uncultured Sphingobacterium sp. | reverse complement strand
AATTCGTTTCATAACCTTTTTCTCCTTTTCTCTTTTCATTCTCATCTAAAAAACCTATGCATAAAATTTGAAACACGTACCAGAAGAAAGGTAGCCACAATTCCAACTCCAATAATACCCCACTGGGATACAAGAGATGAAAATATAGTTTGTCCAGAAGTAAAGAGCCAGTTGGCAACATCTACGAAACCAGAAACCATAAGGACTACCCCCTTCCAGATACATAATACAATATAAATTTGATAATGTCAATAAGAAAAAGTAAAATAATTAAAGAAGCAACGCAAGCAAAAGTAAAAGTCATATAGTCAGGAACAATAAGAACATCATTCCCAAGCCAATTCAAAAATAAATCGATCATTTCACTTTACCCCCAATCATTATTTTAACAAGAACAACAGCCAAAAGAAGAACCAATGCCAGGCCGAAAAAATTAATTTCACGAGGCGAACGATTGACAACATCAGGGTAACCATCAATAGTATTCGTATAAACCAACTGCGTAGATGGATTAAACGTCATATCACCAGTAGAAGAGGTCTTGTACTGGTAGTGATTAACCCACTGCTGGCCAACATATTCACGATACTGTGAATATTCACAAACGTAAACAGGACTTTCCAAAGTGACATTATTACCACGAATAGTAGCATGTTCCGCATAATACAGATAAGCAGTGTTATTATCAGAGCCAGACTGAATGAAATAATAAGGCTCATCATCAAGGCCATTCAACACATCAGTAAATACCTGAACGGCAGAATTATTCGGATATAAATCTACCAAAGAAGCAGTAGACATTAATTGATATAATTCATCATAATCCGGAGAAGGTACTGGAACAGAAGTGACATAATCGCCACCAGATACATCTCCAGAAGATACGGTCACTACCTCATCCGACGCCGAATCAGAAACCACGTCATCCTCATGATAAGATACGTAGTCAGCCTGCTCATCAACCGGCGGCACCGACGGAAAAACCTGCTGATAACTCTCTTGCAATTCTTCATTTGAATAAACCTCCCTTATATTTCCATTCTCATCAGTAACAAAATAAGCGCTCATAAATTCATCCTCTCATCCAAAAATTAGCTACAATCACAAACAAAAGAGTGGCAACAAGCAGAATAGAACCAATAGATACACCCGGCATAATCTGCAGGTTAAAAAGAAACGTCACGTAATTGCCCAAAATGGTGAATACACCATTCAAATAATCAGTCAAAGATACAGCCATATCAACCTCCAAAATGAATGATAGTGACAATAATAACATACGCAAGAAAGGCGGCAATAACAACCTGATACTGAATAGGAAGATACATAATCACCATATTCCCAAGCACAGCGCCCTTAAAAACCAAAGTAACAATATTGATAACATTCGTAAAAAATCCAATTATAAAATCTCCAATACTCGATATAAAATTAGCAATATCCTCAAAAAAATCAAGCATTATCCATCACCGCCTTTACTATCAGAAGCAGACCGTTTAGATCCAGAACTATTGGGAGCACGTACATGACCTACTACATTAAGTATAGTAGAAACCAAGGCCAATGTCAAGAAAAGCATAAGCGGAACAGCCAAATTTCCAAGTTTAGTAAATATAGACGTCACACAAGAAGAAAACAACGTCATTGTAACAGCCACTTCCGTAAAAACAGACATATCAAAATCCAAAAGCCCCGGAGAGTTAAGAGTATCATATTGCGCAGAAGTATCGGTAACGGTTTCATAACGAGCAAATTCAGAAGAAACCTGCTCATTCGTAGAGTCCATAATAGAGGAATCATAAAAAACACTATCAGATACCATTAAAAATAAAGCACTCTCTTGCTTCAAAACACTAGGATTAAAATTCTGGGGGTGAAAAGTAAAAGAGGACGCAAAAGGATCGAAACTTAAAATAAGTGTAAGAGTACTAGAAGGCCTAGTAACAGTTAACTCAACATGAAAATTAATATTCTGTCCTAAAATATTCACATAAGAAGAAGAAACGTTATAATAATTAGAATGCAAAGCATTAATAACACCACTACCATAACCGCTAAAAACAGGATTATCTTTATTTGAAAAATAAGAAAAGTCATAAACACCAACTTCCAAAGGAGAAGAAAATGAAACGACCATATAAAATTTAGAAGTCATGTTTTGAAAGGAAAGAGTACCAGTAGTAGTGCTAGTACCAGTAGTAGTATCAGTACCAGTGATGGAAGCAGAACCAGAAAGAGAGTCATTAGCATTCGGAGAAGCAGACGCAGAACCGCTAAAGGTACCATCAGGCATTTTTAAAAAAGAAGTAATGTTATAAGAACCAGACACCAAATAAGCATATATATTATAAACCATGCCACGGATAGCAGAAGAAGTCAAAGAACCAGAACCAGACTGAGAAAGCGTAGCAGTACCAGTACCGTTAGAATTAGCGGCAAAATAATAATAATGAGAAGGCACAGAAAGAGAGCCAGTAATATTGCCAAAAGCAACCTTGAGAGAAGAAAAAGATAAAGCATAAGAAGACTTAGCCAATGTAAGAGCAGAAGTAAAAGTATTAACCACGTTCGTAGAAAGAGAAACGGAAGTAGACTCCGATACAGAAACAGAGGGAGATATGGATGAAGGATTGCCAGAAAAACTGTAATTAACCACATCAGCCCAATAGTTATAAGAATCCGAAGCAGATACCTGAATATTTGATGACAATATAAATACAAGAGCGCATAAAAGAATGGCCCTACGTACTCGCTTATAATCAACCATTTTCAAAAAATTAATCATGTTTCCACTCCCAACATTTCAAGTGTATATATCAAATAATCATGTATATCCGAATATCTATCAGAATCTATAATTATATGATAATGTGATAAATCTAAATTGTCAACAGTTAAATTATAATGCATACACGTAGAATAATCAGAAAATGACTTAAAAAACTGCGAAACATCAGCAGGAAGCAAGGTAAATTCAAGTTCATCAATAGCAGGAAACTGTTTATACGGATACCAATAACGACGGCGAGAAGGAGAAACAGCCATAAGGTCTTTGGTTATATACTTCAGGATATAGGATACAGTACGATCAACATCCTTAATATATGTAGCGGTAGTAAAACCAAAACCATAATCTGCAACATGAAAAACATGACCGCCAGACTTCTTAAAGTAACCAGCATACTTCACTGGAAGACCAACAGAAAAAAGACCATGAAAATGAAAAGCACCATCCTTATGAAGTTCGGGAACAATCAAATACTTAATCGTAGGACATTGAGCCTTTAAATGCTTCAAATAAGAACCCAAAACCTCAACAAGCGAATCATAATCATAGCGAGATTTAACCTTGCGTTTATCAAAGGTAAAAGTCACAAAATACCGCCATTCGGGATAAGATAGGGCAATACGACGAATATTCTTCTTGGTACGAGAAATAGAACAGCGCATAACTTCTTCACGATAATTTTGATAAAGTTCAGTATCAAAATCATAGATAGGGACCATATCACCAAAGGGAGTAGACTGAACATAAGAATTACGCTTCTGTTTACGCTGATGAGAAAATACTGCATGGTCAAAAACAGAAATTTCACAACGATTGGGATAAAAAATAGCCTTTGCATTAAACATAATAAATACCATCCTTTCAAGTGATAAAAACATTATAAGATTTAAGTGTTACATTGTCAAGTAATATATATAGCCTAAAGCAGTACTACATTCAACCGTACCTGTCATCAGACGCTAAACTCGAAAATACCTCGTTAAGCGCTTGATGACATCCTAGACGCTAGGATTTTATATCAAACAAGGAAGCTATCAGAAATATAACACTACGTCATTAACACTTTTTACCAAAAATAAGAGAAATTTTTTGTGCAATATGACGAATAAAAATCAAAAATTTATCAGCGGCGAACTTCGTGCGCCGAAAAAAAGACGGAACAAATTGACGATTTAACGCTTTAAAATCTACATTATTGTAAGTAAATTCAGAAAGAGCAGGACGTGAATCCGTTGAGAAATACTTAGCCCAACGGGGAATCCACGTCAACTGAAATGCCTTAGCACCAAATATATTCATAAAAAAGGGCACAAAAGCAAGAGAATCAGCAATCCGGCCTTCCGACTCTTGATTGGGTTGAACGAGGACAATAGTACGTTTAATCCTACGAATAACGGAAAGAACAGGAAGAGGAGATGTTAAAAGATACATAGCGTCAGTAAGGTTTCTCAACTTCAAATCAATATCAAAGGTCTGACTGAATAAATAAACAATACATTTATAATGACGCTGCAACTTAAAAAAATCACGTACATCAGTACGAAAATTTTTATAATCACGGTTATCCCAAATCATACCGACCTCATCAATCAAGAGGACAGAATTTTCAGGGGGAACTTTTTTACCCAACAGCTGAACATCAAACTTAGTAGCGAAAGGGATATCTTCAGTAGAAAACACTTTCCAGCCCTTTTTGGCGTACTGATAGGCCAGCTTAGTAAGGTAAGTAGTTTTACCAGCACCTTTTTTTCCAAAACACATATAAAGGCGATAGGGATTGCGATACTTCTTGGTAGCAAGCATAAATACAACAACGCCAATCAAAAAAAGAATACATAAAATAATAAATGTCTTCATAAACTACGAATCTCCTTAATCAATCGAATAAACAAAACAATAGCCAAAAAAACAAGCGGAATAAGATACATAGAAGTATCGGGAAAAAGTACACAGAATGAATCAAAAACAAATTGCAAAGTAGCTTTCATAGTAATCCTCCAAAAAATGGAAAATGCCGTCCGTCAACACTTGACGGACGGCGCTCCAGAAAGGTAAGGTAATTATATGTTCTGCAAAAAGCAGAAGGAAACACTGGTTAAACACCAGTAGACCGCCAGATACGGAAAAGTATACCGACAACAAAGCTGACTAACATCATCAGGAACAGAACCAAAATAACAGGGTTCGCAGTGATGAAATTAAGAACAGTCGCCATGTTAGACACAACCCATACCATAAGTTGAGTAGCGGACTCCAAAATTTCAGACATAGGCAATCTCCTTTCAATATATTACATCAACGAAACGAACACCATTCCTAACAGGCTCGCTCGCAAATGCCTTAAATTCACCCAAAGCATAATCAGAAGCAGAAACGCCACCAATATAAACAGAGTCACATTTAACGCCTAAAAGGCCAGATATGGGGTTATCGTCTTCATAATAAAAACGAGCACCTTGAACCTTACGACCATCTTTCTCATAATGCACATCTTGAATACCTACAATTCGTTTCATAACCTTTTTCTCCTTTTCTCTTTTCATTCTCATCTAAAAAACCTATGCATAAAATTTGAAACACG
>CANRHE010000162.1 GCA_947630335.1 uncultured Sphingobacterium sp. | reverse complement strand
ACAACAGCAGATATGATGGATATTGTATGGAAGTCATCGCTGAAACTTCCATATGAATTAGCTCCTTCAGCTATATACAGTGACCGTGATGTAGTATTTGTTCCAAATAATTCAGGATTATTGTCAGCAGTAAATGCTAATACTGGTAAAGTGCTTTGGCAGTATAAGATTAGTAATGGTATGGTAAATCCTCCATTAGTGCTTAAAAACAAAGTAATTGTAAGTACGATGGATGGTAAAATTGTATCTTTAACATATTAAGTTCTAAAACCTTAGGCTATGTGTTTTTATAATATAGTCGGTGTGTAAATTAACGAGCTATTATAATCTTTAAATTTTTGATAACTTGCGGATTAAAGGCTATAGTTTTGCAGAATTAAATAAAATGTAATGCGTTTTTTTGCGCGTTTTGAATTAAATTCGCATATTTACGTGTTATTATAAACAAATATAAGATTTTCGGAAGGATGATAAATACAACGGAGAGAGATTCTAATTATCAAGATCTAGATAAAATGTCTGTTCTTGAATTGTTGACAAATATAAATGCTGAAGACAAGACAGTGCCTTTAGCTGTTGAAAAGGCTATTCCTAATATTGAGGCTTTGGTGAATGTTGCGGTTGAGCGCATGAATAAGGGCGGACGCATATTTTATATAGGAGCAGGTACAAGTGGTCGTTTAGGGATTTTGGATGCTTCGGAATGTCCACCAACGTACGGAGTTCCATTTGACTGGGTTATTGGTTTGATCGCTGGAGGTGATATAGCTATTCGTAAAGCAGTAGAGTTTGCTGAAGATGACGAGTTACAGGCATGGAAAGACTTGGAGGAGTATAATATTAATGATAAAGATGTTGTTATTGGGTTAGCGGCTTCGGGTACTACTCCTTATGTTATTGGAGGACTGAATAAAGCTAATGAAATGGGTGTAGCTACTGGCTGTATTGTGTGTAATGGTGGATCACCAATTGCTGCTATAGCTCAATATCCTGTGGAAGTTATTGTAGGTCCTGAGTTTGTAACGGGATCAACTCGTATGAAATCTGGTACGGCGCAAAAATTAGTTTTGAATATGATCAGTACTTCAGTTATGATTCGTCTTGGTCGCGTAAAAGGCAACCGAATGGTGGATATGCAGTTGTCCAATCATAAATTGGTGGATCGCGGAGTGCGCATGGTAATGGCAGAGACGGGTGCTGATGAATCTGAGGCAGCCAAACTACTAGAACAATTCGGGAATGTAAGACAAGCTATAGAAGCTTATAGTACTAAATAAAACTTAACAAACTAAACAGATGTCACCTATTATATTATTATCTTTTTTAGTAGTTTATTTTGTAGTGCTATTAGCTGTAGCACATTTTACGTCAAAAGGATCTGCTGACAATTCTACATTTTTTGTAGCTAATCGAAATTCTAAATGGTACATGGTTGCCTTTGGAATGATTGGAACCGCCTTATCGGGTGTTACTTTTATATCTGTTCCTGGAGCAGTTGGGGCATCAGATTTTAGTTATTTCCAATTCGTTTTGGGTAATGCTGTTGGATTTATCATTATTGCCTATGTATTGTTGCCGCTTTATTATCGAATGAATTTAACTTCTATTTATACTTATCTGGAAGAAAGATTTGGCTTTTTATCCTATAAGACAGGAGCAGCAATATTCTTAGTGTCAAGAACTATTGGATCTGCCTTTCGCTTGTATTTAGTGGCTATTGTATTACAGCATTTTATATTTGATGCATGGAACATTCCATTTGCCATAACAGTAACTATTTGCTTGGTACTTATATGGTTGTATACGAATAAAGGAGGTCTAAAAACTATTATTGTTACTGATACACTTCAAACTACATTTTTGATTACTGCAGTTATTCTTTCTATCTATTTTATGGCTAAAGGACTTGACTTTGGTGTGGTTGAAACTTTTGAAGCTGTGAAAGAAAGTTCTTATTCTAAAATTTTCTTTTGGGAAGACTTTGTTGGTAGTAAAACCAATTTTTGGAAGCAATTTTTAGGAGGTATCTTTATTACAATTGCCATGACAGGCTTGGATCAAGATTTAATGCAGAAAAATTTGTCAATGGGAACCATTAAAGAGGCACAAAAGAATATGATTACATTTACATCTGTATTTGTAGTTATCAATATTTTCTTTTTAGCAGTGGGTGCTTTGCTTTATATTTTTGCTGCAAAAAATAATATCGATATTAGCTCTTTAGCTACGCGAGATTATTTGTATCCAGAGATTGCGCTGAATCATTTGGCAGTATTTCCAGCAATTATATTTATGATGGGATTGACGGCTGCTACTTTTGCAACTACTGACTCTGCTCTTACTGCTTTAACAACTTCTTATTGTGTTGATTTTTTAAACTTTAATAAAAAAGCAAATCCGAATGATCCTCAATTAGTAAGACAAAGAAACTATGTGCACTTTGGATTTTCTTTATTGATGCTAGTAGTTATTATGGTGTTTAAACTTATTAATGATGAATCTGTAGTTACAGCTATTTTTACGGCTGCTAGTTATACTTATGGTCCTTTGTTAGGTTTGTTTGCTTTCGGGATGTTGACAAAGCGAGCTGTCAATGATAAGTTTGTACCTTATATTGCTGTATTATCGCCCTTAGTTGTTTTTATACTAAATAAATTCGTGGTGTCAGTTTATACGAGTTATGTTATTGGTTTAGATTTAATTATTATCAATGGCTTTTTAACATTTCTTTTATTATTAATTACTTCACCTGGTCAAGCTTCAGAAAAACAGCTGTCCAATAAGTAAATTATAGAGTGTTTGTGTGTGCAAAAAAATACATGAAGTTGGATTGTAAATTTTTGCACACATGGATACCTTCATCGACGCAATAGTCAATTTTATAAGTCGAAATATAGTAGATCCTACTCCCAAGTTTGGTTATATTTTATACTCCTATTTTCCTACTTTTTTCTGCAGAATTACATAGAGGTAAACTTATTTTTGGTATTTTAAAGGACTGATTAGTGTTGACAATGCTAAGCCCTATTTGATAGCCATTCTAAAAGAGTTAACTGGGATGCAATTATATACTTTTTATACGTTATTTTTGCAAGATATAAAGATCAAATTCATGTATAGTGTTTTGCGCATATTCTTCTTCTTAGTATTATTCTTCTCCATGATGGTAAAGGGATATTCTCAAGTGGAAGAGATTGAGTTTAGTAGTGCTTTAGATTCGGCTAGAGCCATTGAGGATAATAAAAAGGATTCTGTAGTGTTTACTGCAAAGTATGTGCGATATGCTACACTAGATATGCTCAAACGAGGGACATACACTCGTCAAATTGATACTTCTCATCGGAATTTTCAATACTATAATAAACAAAATCTACCTTGGAATCCAAGTATTAATCTAGGTGCGTATGGATTGGCTACACGTGACCTGCTGTTTACTCCAGACAAAAGGATAGGGTTTCAGCCAGGTTTTCATGCATTGGAACGTAACTTGGTAACCTCCGACTCGGTTTATTATTACAGAGCTAGGGCTAGATACTCTGAGTTGTACAGTGTGGGTTTCTTTTTTGACGATCAGGTTTTTAGGGCTACTATTGCTCAGAATATCACGCCACAGTGGAATATTGGGGCACAATATTACTCTACCAAAACGGAAGGTTTTTATAATAACCAAAATTATGGAGAGAGCAAAGCGAATGTGTTTACTTGGTACGAATCCAAAAGTCATCGGTACAATCTCTTAGCAAATTATACCTATAATAAATTAGATGCAACGGAAAATGGGTCTATTCTTAATGACTCCATCTTTAAATATCCAATAGAAGGAACTCTGTTTGGTAAGGAGGTTCGGTTAAATGGAAAGGGGGATAATCGACCTTATAATAAATGGAATGACGCTGCTTTTTTTATAAGACAATCTTATTATTTTGGTCGATTAGATTCGATAAATGGTGGGTTGCCGACAATGGAGGTTCATCCTACAAATGCGATTGCACATAACTCCTCCATTCGCATGCGCAAGTATGTTTTTCATAAGAATGAATCAGATACTCGTGATGCCTTTCCTTATAATGATGCCATTCTAGTAGAGGATACGACCAAAGTAACGACGATATCGAATGAGATTACCTACTCTTTTTACTTAAGGAATAAATCTTTGTTAAAAAATGAAGCAAAGTTAAATTTGGGTTTCCAAAATGATTTAATTTGGTACAGCGATAGTTTAGCATCCAATCTTTTTTACCAGAATAGTATGGTGAAAGGTGATGTTGGATATAAGTTCAGTGATCGGGTTGATTTTAATCTTTTGGCCAATCAAATTGTTGTGGGCCATAATTTTGGAGATTATTTATATGAGGCTAAAGCAGATTTTTTGATTGGTAATAAAGCAGGAAAAATATCACTAGGAGCTTATTCGCAAAACAAATCACCAGAAATGGCTTATGAAAGAATGAATTATACTTATCAGCAATGGTCTGCTTCGCTTGATAAGACAAAGGTTCAGAATCTTAGCTTCCAATATAGTAATCCTGCCATCAGGTTTACGGGTAAAGCGGAGTATTTTTTGATGAATAATTATACGTACTTCCGTGAAGTTCCCAACCCTGATAACTTGAAGGATTTGGATAAGGTTATCGAACCAGCGCAATATGGCAGTTTAAATTTGCTTAAAATAACAGTAACTGAGGATTTTAAGTTTGGTAAATTCAATTTTGATAATCGTATTGTTTATCAAAAGTCTAACGCAATGGAGGTATTAGCGACGCCTGAGTTATATACATGGCATAGCTTGTATTATAGTGATATTTGGTCTAAAGTGCTGGACTTTAGTATAGGTATGGACGTTCGCTTTAATACTCCTTTTACTACTCCTTCATACGCTATTAGTGTTGGACAGTTTTATAATGATAATGTAGGTTTACAATTTTCTACTTATCCAATAGTTGATTTGTGGATAACTGCAAATATTAAGCGGGTTAATTTATTTTTGAGTAACAATTTCACCAATCAATATGTGTATCCAAGAGGTTATTATTCAGTGAGAAGGTATCCCATGAATCCAGCTAATTTTCGCTTCGGTGTCTCTTGGAAATTTTATGATTAAAATTATTGTATTGTTTTCTAGGCTTTTGTATTTTTTAGTAAAAAAAATAGATACAAAAGTTTTGAAAGTCGAAATTTAGGTCTATATTTGCACACGCAATCAGGTTAAAGGGTTGCGATGTTCTTTAAGAATATATATAACGGAGAATTAGCTCAGCTGGTTCAGAGCATCTGCCTTACAAGCAGAGGGTCACTGGTTCGAATCCAGTATTCTCCACTATATTTGTCCCTATGGAGAATTAGCTCAGCTGGTTCAGAGCATCTGCCTTACAAGCAGAGGGTCACTGGTTCGAATCCAGTATTCTCCA
>CANRHE010000161.1 GCA_947630335.1 uncultured Sphingobacterium sp. | reverse complement strand
ATGACTTTGCTTCCTAGTATACTTTCGCTGACTATACGAGCTATAGTATTGGAAGGTATTTCGTAATCGCTCTTAATTTTGAATTCAGTGCGGATTTTACCATTACTTAGTAGGTACATTTTGGATACGCGACCTATTTGATAGCCGTTAACAAGTACCGGTTTTGACGTTGTCAGTCCATCGACATTATCATACTCCGTATAATACATATTGTCTGATGAGAAAATATCATTTCCTCGAAGAAAGCTATATCCTATAATAAGCATAGCAATCGCGATTGATGTTATTGCTCCTACTTTAGTTTCGTTTGATAATTTCAAAATTGTCTATTTTTCTTTTAAGGTTCTTATTAAGTCTTAACAAATTATTGTAAAAAAAGTTTATTTTTCTACATTGTTTTTGTATGTTTTTATTGCCTGAAACAAATTATCTACAATTTGTCTTTGTCCTTCGGCAGACATCATATATTCTTCTTCTTCAGGGCTACTGATAAAGCCTATTTCTGTTAGTACAGCAGGCATACCCGCTGTTCTTAATACGGCTAGACTTTGTTCTTTAACACCTCTATTACCTCTATTAGATGCGATGAATTGGTTTTGAATATAGGAAGCTAAGCGTATGCTTTGGTCTCTAAATTGTCTCTTCATCAGTTTGAAGACGATATAACTCGAAGGGTCCTTTGGATCAAAACCATCATAATTGTCTTTGTAGTTTTCTTCTAGTAGGATTGAAGCATTCTCTCTGATAGCGACATCTTGATCATCCATTTTACTGAAACCTAATACTAAGGTTTCTGTTCCTTTCACTTGCGGATTACGCTTTACAGAGTTAACGTATCTGCCATTTCTACCTCGAACTCGTACGTCTCTATCTGCCGAATTACAATGTACGGATATAAACAAATCCGCTTTGTGTTTATTGGCTAAAGCTGGTCGTTCGTATAGATTGGGGTATACATCGGTAGTCCGTGTGTAGATTACTTTCACTCCAGGTAAGTCTTCTTCAATTTTCTTACCCAATTTAAGTACCACCTCTAAGTTAAGGTCCTTTTCGTTTGACTTCCTACCAACAGCTCCAAAATCGCGCCCGCCATGGCCAGCATCCAAACAAATTAACTTCACTTTGGATAGCGAGCTTGTGGCAGATTCTACAGGTGGATTTTCTGCTGGAAATTGGAATGACGAAGAAATTAAGAAAGCTGAAACAGCAAAAGCTGTGATATGTACTCTTTTAACAATATTTAGAAGTTTCATTTATTTTAATTTTACAATTTTGTTGTATTCAAATTTCTTTCTACGGCAAAGATAGTTCATTCAAATCTATATAATAAAAATAAGGAACTTTTATTACTATTTATTACTATTTTTGCCATTGATAGTTTATTTAATCAAACTAAAATTAACATTCTTATTGCTACTTTGAAGACGGTACTACGTGTTTTATGTATACTTTTCTCCCTAATCTTGGGGAGTATGGTTGTTTATCCTCAAATGATAAGTTCGGGTACCACTATTGCAAATAGGCAAGATACTGTTGGTGCAGACACCTCTCGTAATTATTTGAAAGAAACTACTGGTCAGGATACTGTCATGATGAAAGGCAAGGGTGGGCTAGAGACTCAAGTACTGATACTTGCTAACGACTCCGCATGGAATGAGGTGAAAAAAAATATGGTTCACTTATATAGTGGAGCCAAAGTGAAATATGAAGGCTTTGAGCTATCGGCAGATTATATCCGACTGGATAGAAATGCTAATATATTGTTTGCTAGTGGTATACGAGATGCTAACGGTAAATACGTAGGACGACCAGTGGTATTGTTTCCTAATGATGCACCCAAAGCTGTCGATTCTCTATTATATAATTACATCTCTCAGGAAGGTAAAACCTATGGAGTGATGACCGAAGAAGACGGTGCATATATACAGGCTCAAGTATTACGGAAGAACTTGTATGATGAGCTTTCTATATATAAAGGATTATATAGTACTTGTGATCTCCCGGAGCCGCATACGCATTTTGGTATTCATATTTCGAAAGGTCTTATTACTGATAAAAGGATCATTGCAGGACCTTCGTACCTGGTCATTGAAAATATACCAATAAAATTTTTGGCCTTACCGTTTGCTTTTTTTCCAAAAACAGACAAAGGTACTTCTGGCTTTTTGTTTCCTTCATTTGGTGATGATGTTTCAAGAGGCTTTGGTCTACGTGATCTAGGGTGGTATTTCAATTTTAATGATTATTGGGATTCGGAATTACGAGGTAGTGTGTATTCTAAAGGATCTTGGGAAGCACACTTGCGTACGAATTATATGGTGAACTATAAGTTCAATGGAGGTTTTAATCTTAGTTATATCAATACGAAGACAGGGGTAGAGGGAACAAGTAACTATGGTAGTAATAAGCTTTTTAACGTTACTTGGAATCACACCCAACGTCAAGAAGCTAATCCTGGTACTTCTTTCTCGGCTTCAGTAAATTTTGGATCATCCAACTACTTTCAAAAAGCTCCACCATTAGGCATGAGTTATCAAGATCAGATTAAAAACTCGATGAACTCATCTATTAGTTATGGTAAGGTATTCGCTGATGGTAAAGTGAATTTTACGTCAAGTATGACACATCGTCAGGATCTTTCTTCTGGTAATGTATATTTACAATTGCCAACATTCTCATTAAACGTAGCTACATTTAATCCTTTTGAGTCCAAGGACCGTGTCGGCAATCAAAAATGGTATGAACGTATCACAGTGGGCTACAGTTTGCAGGGGTCTAACTCTATATCTACAGGTGACTCTACGTTGTTTACTAAACGATCTTTGAAAGAGTTTACAAATGGTTTTCAACATAATATTCCCGTTAGTTTGAGCTTAAATGCTTTTAAGCATTTTCAATTTAACACCTCTGTAAATTATACTGAGCGTTGGTATTTTCAAACTATTCGTAAAGGACTAGAAAATGAAATTAACGGCTATGTAGATGTGACGGATACGATACCTGGATTTAGAAGGGCTTATGATTATTCTTTCTCTAGTGGATTGTCAACAAAAATCTACGGTATGTACCCGAAGATTGGGAAAATTGAAGCCATACGACATGTAGTGACACCATCCATTAACTTTAATTATCGTCCAGATTTTGCCGATCCTCGTTTTGGATTCTATAGAGAGTATATCAATGCACAAGGAGCTTTGACGGAGTATTCTATTTTCCAAAATGGAATGTATGGTAGCCCATCCGCAGGTCGATCAATGGGTATTGGTTTTTCGATAGATAATAATATTGAAGCAAAGATTAGAACAGATAAAGATACTACGGGTAAGGGATTCAAGAAAATTCCTATTCTTCAAGGCTTAACTTTCAGTGGAAATTATAATATTGCCGCAGATTCTTTAAAGCTTTCTCCTATTAGCTTTTCGGGAAGGACAGCTTTATTTAATGAAAAAATAAATTTAAATTTTAACGGGTCATTAGATCCGTACCAGGTTACTTATGGTAATAGACGTATCAATAAGTTTACTATCGAAAATGGCAAACTAGCTCGTTTAACTAACTTTGGGCTTTCATTTGATTATAGTTTTAATCCCAATGCATCAAAAAGTAGAGGGAATAACTTGGATTCTCTACGAAACAATATGCCTAATATGACCCCTGAGCAGGCTCAAGCCTTGGCTCGTGTCAGCCAAGACCCCAATGCATTTGTTAACTTTAATATTCCTTGGAATATTGCCGGTTCCTTCAATTTGAATTACTTTACGAGATTTGATGACGAGAGAGGAAAGGAAAAGGGCGATTATAGTGCAGCTGTGATGTTTCATGGTGATTTTAATGTGACGCCAAATTGGAAAGTTCAGTTTAATTCCGGTTATGATATTAAACAGAAAGAGTTGTCACCAACTCGGTTGGCTATATATAGAGATTTACACTGTTGGGATATGTCAATAGGGTGGATACCATTTGGTAGAAGCCAAAGTTATAATATCACGATTCGAGCGAAAGCATCCATATTACAAGATCTGAAATTAACAAAAAGTAATAGCGGCTACCGATATTAATTATTTTTTAATTATCTATGTGTTATGAAAGCAGAAATTATAACCATAGGTGATGAAATATTGTTGGGGCAAGTCGTTGATAGTAATTCGGCTTGGATAGGCCATCAATTAGATTTACAGAATATTGCTGTTTGTCAAATTACATCAATTTCTGATGAGCCTGAGTGTATATTATCGAGTTTAGCATTGGCTTCTAGTCGTGCAGATATCATCATTGTGACAGGTGGGTTGGGGCCTACTAAAGATGATGTCACTAAAGAAACCATCTCTTCTTATTTTAATTCTCCTTTAGTTTGTGATACTCAAGTTCTTCTGCATGTAAAGGAGCTTTTTGAGCGAATGAACCCTGGAAAACCTATGCCTGCGACTAATACTTCTCAAGCTGACGTATTAGCTTGCGCTGATGTGTTATTTAATGATGTTGGTACTGCTCCGGGTATGTACATCACGTTCAAGGGCGTAGTGTATGTCTTCTTGCCAGGTGTCCCGTTTGAGATGAAATTCCTGATGGAGAAGCATGTTTTGCCTCGACTCAATACCTTGTCTTCTTCAATAAAAGTATATCATTCGCATATCATAACAGTTGGGTTAGGGGAGTCGTTTTTAGCGGAGCAAATTGCGGATATTGAAGAAAGATTACCTCCTTTTATAAAACTTGCCTATCTTCCAAAGCTTGCATTAGTACGCTTGCGATTGACTGCCAAAGGTCAAGATTATGAGGAGATTAAAAGAATTACGGAATCGTTTGCATCTGAAATAGCTGATCGGCTGATAGAACATGTAGTTATAAAGGAAGATATAACATTGGAGGAAGCCCTTGTGCGTTTGTTTACACAATCAGGGAAAAAGTTAGCAATTGCCGAAAGTTGTTCCGGTGGCGGATTGGCGAGTGCTATTACTTTAGTGCCGGGAGCTTCTCGGATGTTTGAATGCGGTATAGTAGCTTATGCCAATTCTATTAAAACCTCTATATTGGGTGTTTCAGAACAAACGCTAATGGATCATGGAGCTGTGAGTGAGGAGACGGTAATACAAATGGCCAGTGGGATCAAGCGGATTAGTAATGCTGATTATGCTATCGCTACGAGTGGCGTTGCTGGGCCAGGAGGTGGTACTCCTGACAAACCTGTAGGTACCGTTTGGATAGCTGTTTGTAATCCTCATCAAACGGTGACCCGTAAGTTTACGTTTAGGAATGATCGGACTATTAATATTGAGCGCACCATAGCTCATGGGCTAGCGATGGTTTGGAAATTGTTTAAAACAGAATTGGGTGATATTTAAAATATAGTTCTGTTTAAAAATAAAAAATCATTATTATATACTGTCTTTAGACATTTAGCTCATAATTATCTAACTTAGTAGTCTTAAATATTAGATAACAATGGGAATTTTCAATCTGGTACTTCCTAAAATGGGAGAAAGTGTCTCTGAAGCTACTCTGACCAAGTGG
>CANRHE010000160.1 GCA_947630335.1 uncultured Sphingobacterium sp. | reverse complement strand
CCTAATGGCATATCATTACTACGTTGAAAAGCGTTCAAGTAAAGATCCTCACCCAACAAGCTAAACTGGTATGTGTGGAGGCAAGGTCTTAAACACCCTAAAGGGAATACGCTAGGATTCCAGAATGTGATAATCTCCCCTCGACTATCCTTTCCAGACTTTAGGTTTTCGTACACCTGCTTGAATAAGTCAATCTTTGTGTACTTATAAACCTCCCCATTGGCTACATGAGTTGTTTCAAAGCTCCTTGCTGCTGCCCCGTACACTAACCCCATATCGTCCTCACCTTTACGTGCTGGGTTGTTTAACCACTCCTCATTTAGGTTTGCATTAGCATCCCAACTCTTACACCCAAGCTCTCTAAAGTCCTTTGCTGATGTATAACCCCTGATGTACCCCAATATCTCAGCAATAGGGAGTACAGTGGGTGCTTTACGTGTAGTGATTAATGGAACTTCATTTGTAGAAGAGTCATACTCAAAATCAACGTTAATTTTGGTGCGACACACAACCCCTGTCCTC
The DNA here is from genome assembly GCA_947630335.1 of uncultured Sphingobacterium sp. GTDB lineage: Bacteria > Bacteroidota > Bacteroidia > Sphingobacteriales > Sphingobacteriaceae > Sphingobacterium. Next base: position 5,036 of record CANRHE010000160.1, on the reverse strand, counting down.
TCATTCTTAACGTCTACACCGTTCTGCATAATATCTCGTAATTCGTTTATATATTTTTGTTCTGCCCTAATGCTCAATTCCATCTCCTATAGAGTTAAAAAATCTCTCCAAAATTCAAAAATTGTTTTGTTTAAGTCTAACAATTCTTCCCACAATTCTGGGTCATACATCAACCCTAAAAGCTCTAAATACTTCATAATACTATATCTCCTTTAAATATTGGCCTGACGTACAGAACTCGAATCTGTAACCTACTCCGTAGGAGGGAGTTGCTCTTCCGTTTGAGCTAACGTCAGCCTGTTTATATTTCTAGTGCATGTAAGATTCTTTCTCTAAAAAGATACTAATACCTGCAACCTCTACATCGCCACCATCGCTAACCAACTTATCATCTGGTAGTGCAATGCCCCGTTCAATTAGTAGGAAATCTAACTCCTCAGCCTCATCCCTACTAAGCTCTATGTAGTTAATAATTCTGCCAGCATTTTTAGCAGCAGTTGCTACATTAATGATATCCTCTATAATATCCTTAACAAACTTAATCTTCATCATTCTCCTTTACTAAATCTTGGTAGTTTATCACACGCTTTCCTACAATTCCACTACTATTGTTTATGTGCTTCCCCTCCCACTCTTGTATGAAAACATCAATACGTAGTAATGCCCTTACCAAGGAGTTGTATTCATACCTAGCATCATACTCACTTAGTACACCCCACCTTCCAAACCTACCCCACTTAACCTCTGGCTTGTATACACTACTACCATCAGAAAACTTTGTCTCAACAATTCGTATATAGTAAGGTTTAGGGTTCAATAGGTAGGTAATTAGATTCAAAATCTTCACTTGACATCACCTTTAAGCTGCTTCCGAACACATTAGGGAAGAATACAGCATAATCACCCTCCACTAATTTATCTTTACCAGACATGTTGTTAAATTGTACCTCAATTTCACTAGTCATGCCACCGAGCTTTTTAGAGTTCCTAACTGTAAAGTTACACTCACCTTCATCAACTAGCATTTTAATTACGCTAGAAAAGTTATCTTTGGTGATTTTTACAGCCTCTACCAATTCCTCTCGGTTACCAAATTCTTTAAGTATAATCGTCATTCCGTATACTCCTCCTTAAAAGTACCTATCATGTCATCATACATAACTTCTTCTAATGTATGCTCTTCAATCTCAGGGATTTCTTCGCCCATCTTTTCAATCTTTTTAGATAATTTTGAATCCATTTACTTCTCCTAGGTTAAGGGTAATAATAAAACTGTAATCTGTGGTAAATATGACTCAACATAATGAATATATTTACCTTTTATTTCGTAGTATTTAGACAGCGTGCCATTCAATTTCGTCATCATTTCCTCCTAGTGAGGATTTTAGCTCCTCCAATTCTTTAGTAATAACCCACCACTTCCAAGTGAAGTGGATTGCAATAAATAATAAAATAATAGTTAAAGCAACTAACATATTTCCTCCAAATGATTTCCAATGTGTTCCATTATAACATTGGATTACCTTGTTTGTCAACACCCCTTAGTCCAATCCCCACTGGTTTGGTTGGGACACCACCTTTACTAAGAGACTCATACTCATACGTGATAGCTCTACCTACAAGCCCATTAGAGTTCTCGTAATCTCTAAAATTTATTGTACCACTATCTTTACGCATTAGCAACTTAAATGTTTTACCCCGTTGTTTTCCGTTAACAGCTTTACATGTAAGAACACCCTGATTATTTTTATCAGGCTCTGTACTCAACACTAATGCTTCACCATCTAGCCTTGGTTTACGCTTCAACACCTCTGTACTACGTGTACCAAACTTATATAAGGATTTAGCACCTCGTACCACCACACCCTCTCCGCCAAATGATGTAACTTCCTTAAAGAAGCTATCGATATATTCCTCATTATAGCAATAAAAGCTTGGAATAACATCGATGTTGCTTATATTACAGGTCATTATAAGGTAATCTGTCTCTTTAATCAATAGGAGTCTGTCATTGTATACTTTATCCTCAACTGGGATGTCGTAAATGTGCAACCTTAGTTTTGGCGTTATTTCTTCATTAAAAACCCTCATGGCACTTATAATATCCTGTAGAGGAATCTTTTCTGCATATAACTCACAATCAAGTCCTGCCCACTCCAAACCTTCTTCTTTAATTACTTTAATCAGTGTTTTTAAATCTTCTTCAATATGTTGTGGAAGAACTACAACCTCACCCTGACGAGTTTTAGCCGTACCGTCCTCATAGACAATAATATGCACCCCATCAAGCTTTTCCTGAACATAACAAGGGTAGGTGATTTTATCCTTGTAGGAATCATAGTTTCCCAAGTTCATTGGACTTAGATCTTTATACTCTAAAGCCTCTTCCTCTGTAAGGAAGTACCCTTGCTTGAGCTTCGAGGTTAGTTTAGCATTAGACTCCACCTCTGCTTGATGCTCTGGGGGGGTCTCGTTGGCTCGCCCTAAATTCTTACCAACGCACTTAGTAACCTGTTGAACCAAACTACCACCTTTGCGTCCATGCTCCATAGTAAAAGAGTCTCCGTGTGTGAAAACACGCCATACTAGGATATTACCTTTCTTGTCTTTACCGTAAGTTGTTACGTCCATCACTTCTCCCATTCCAAGTTATCCAAAGCCTTCTTAGCAAGAGCTTGAGCATCTTTTACCGTACCACCAAATGTGGAGATTGTGCGTGTAAACGCTGTAAGCTCTCCGTAGTCTTTACTAAGCTTCTTGTTATCCTCTTTTAGAGCGTCTTTCTCTGCTTTAAAAGCTTTAACTAGAAACTCTAGTGCCTTAACATATGGTACGTCAGATGCTTTGTTGTTTAAAAACATAGACTGCACAGTACCATCACCCTCGTAAGGGTCTAACTTTTTAATAAATTCAATTTCTTTATTGTTCACTAAAACCTCCATTTAAACCTTTCCAGAAAATCTCCTTACCGCCAGCTTCGTTTGGAAGCTCCAAAGGATCTATCCCTACCCTACCAATTTTTTCAAACACTACAACCAAGCTTGGGAATGGTGCGCTACCTTTTCCTCCAAACTTTAACCTCCCCTTTACAAACCCAATATAACTAGCACCCCTAAGTACAATTTCGTGCATGTATTTAGTGTCCATTCGTGCTGGAATTAAACACACCACGGTGTTACCTTTCTTACTCTCTATGTAAGCTTTCTCAATCCAATGAGAAATTTCTCGACCATACGGTGGATTCATCCATACACTACTACCATACTTAACATCCCAATCTTGAGACAGCCCACAAACCTCTTTAGTGAAGTATCTTTCACACTTATGATTGTCATCTGTAGCACAAACATCTAACTGGAAGTTAAACACCTTATCCAGATCATCGTAGAAATCTTGTGGGGTGTACCACTCATTAGATTTGCTGGAAAAATGGATTTTCATATAATCTCCTTGTGTTAGTTTAATGTGTTTTGTAGTTAGTGTAACGGGCTATTAATGCTTTAGCAACTCTTGTGTCTGTTTGAATTGCAGCTAGTTCGTGTGCTAGTCCTAGTTTCCGTTTAAGCCAAGCGTTATGGGCTTCTTGTTCACATGTGAAGAGTCCTAGGTATTCTTGCTCTCCTGAGAATGGGTTTTGACACTTAGACATAAACTTACTCGCACCTTTATGCCAACACGCTCCGATCATCCAATCACCTCTCTTTGACCCGCTATCAATAGTGAAGTTGTTAACCATCCTAGTAACGAAAACACATGTATCTGGCCCGTAAACTTTATTACCTTCAACAAGCAAGTCTTTATCCAATTGCATCCCATCCCAATCTTGCGTCACCATCCAAGCCTTGAAATTACTAAATGTTTTCCATTCTTCAGATACACTGCAACCTTTGTATGTTGGCTGCCTACTTTGATACTTGTCGGAGTAACATCTCTCAACCATGCTTCTCCAAACTCGGTAGAAAGGGCAAAACCAAATTAATTTATATTTAATTTTACCATCTATGCACTTAATTGTCTCCATCTTCTGAATAACATAATCAGCATCATTAATACCAACGCCATATACCAACTTTGGCGCATCCAACTCCTTACTTTTCATTCATACCCCTAATTATTGTCCCCATTACTTATTAAAAATATTATCAATTTTATCTGTTTTAGCACCAAAAATGGTAATTAGGAGAAGTGATGCAATCCAGTTTAGAACTGTATAGGCAATGCCTAATCCAAAGAGTGTGTTTACGCTCCATATTGCTGCTAGCGGTACAAGAACTAATAGCCCTAGCCACAAACAAATACACACTAAAATAATAAAAATACCAAATGTGGTTTTAAATAAATTTTTCAATTCCCTCTCCTTTTAATTAATTACAACATATTATAGAACGTTTGGTTGCAGATTACAACCCCTTTCTTATTTGCAGACCATTTTGGTTTAACCCTGTTGGAATGATACCACAAATAATCCCCTTTTGTGTCTCCTTCAAGAACCTTTTTTGCTATGTTCTTGGCAATCTCCTCTGATTCCTTGGTTGGTGGGGTTTGTTTATGCCAATCCTGTAAGAAACTAAACTGCTTAGGCTGTTTAATTACACCCTCTACACTGTCTCCCCACCTAGAATCATTAACACGGTTAACAACAACTGAAGCAACCACTTGTTGACAATGCTCACTCTCACCCCTAGCTTCGTATAAAATCAATTTAGCCAACAAGGAGCATTCCTCATCTGTACTACAATCTTTAATACTACCTTGTGAGTCCCCTACAGCCTCTCTGTGGGATTTAAATGCTTCTATATGGGAATCATACTCCCAAGCGTCATAAAAGTTACTGTAGAGGTTGAGAGGGGCTACAGGGGTTATTAGCGTTTCTAACTCACCTCCATCAAATGATTCAACCATTTTAGCATATTCATAGCCATTAGTCAAATTTTCTGAGTACACTTGTTGTGAAGTTGCAACAATCACTAGACTAACCGTGGCTAGTAACACCAATTCTCTCACCACACCTCCTTTATAAAGTGTTAATCTTATCC
>CANRHE010000159.1 GCA_947630335.1 uncultured Sphingobacterium sp. | reverse complement strand
TTTCATAAACAGTCTTACTCTAAATTTAAGTCTTTAATTTTTCTATATAACGTACGCTCAGAAATCCCTAGTTCTTGCGCCGCTGCTTTGCGCTTACCTTTATACTTTTTTAATGCCTTCTTGATCAAATCAGATTCTTTTTCTACTAAAGATAATGATTCTTCAACCTCTTCGACATCTTGCGTATCCAAAGGCATGTAATTGTTACTTACTGCGGGGTTGTGAATGATTGTAGGTCTAGAGTTTAACTCCTCGTTATATAAATGTGCAGGAACAGGACTAACCTCTTGGTATAACTGATTGATATAAGGTGCATTTTGATCAAAAGAAGAGCTATCAACCCCATTTTGTATCAGTTCAACGACAAGCTTTTTAAGATCTACCATGTCCTTTTTCATATCAAAAAGAACTTTATATAAAATATCTCTTTCAGAAAAATCGTCTTTACTTTGGTCTTTAAATGTCATCGGAAGAGTACTTACTTTATGCTCGTCAGGAAGATATTTTCTCAATATATTCGCATCAACAATTCGTTCTTTTTCTAATACGGCAATTTGCTCTGCTATATTTTTTAGCTGACGCACATTACCCGGCCAAGAATATTCAGTCAAAAGCTGTTGGGCATCCGCAGTAAGTTGGACATGAGGAGACCTATACTTGTCGGTAAAATCAACAACGAATTTACGGAACAACAAATATATATCTTCTTTGCGCTCACGCAAAGCTGGGACACGCAAAGGAACTGTATTCAAACGATAATATAAATCTTCCCTAAACTTACCCTTTTTAACAGCCTCATAAACATCAACATTAGTAGCAGCGACAACCCGTACATTAGTCTTTTGTACTTTAGAAGACCCTACACGAATATACTCACCAGACTCTAACACGCGAAGCAATCTAGCTTGCGTATTCATGGGCAACTCACCCACCTCATCCAGAAATATCGTCCCACCATCAACTACTTCAAAATAACCTTTTCGAGCTTCATGAGCTCCCGTAAAGGATCCCTTTTCATGACCAAATAGTTCAGAGTCAATAGTTCCTTCCGGAATAGCGCCACAATTGACAGCTATAAATGAACCATGCTTACGTGAACTTAGTTGATGAATAATATGAGAAAAAACTTCTTTACCTGCACCACTCTCTCCTTGAATAAGTACTGAAATATCAGTAGGAGCTACTTGTCTAGCTACGTCAATAGCATGGTTAAGCAAATGAGAATTACCAATAATACCAAATCTATTTTTTATATCCTGAATATCCACAGTCCTCCCCTATTTTAAAATTAGTCTACAATTTTACCGATCAATGTTGCTGAAGTACAACTTTCACCTAGCACATAGACATAGTCTCCAATTTTATAACGTTCATCCACCGGAAAAACAACCAGAGTATTTTGATCATTACGACCGCAATAATCTTTATCAGATCGTTTCGAATAGCCTTCAATCAACACCTTGTGTACTTTACCTACATATTGTTGAATTCTTTCCAAACTATGTTCTAATTGTTTGTTTACAATCTCTGTAAGTCTTCTTTTCTTGATCTCTTCAGGAATATCATCCTCAAAGCGTTTGGCAGCTAATGTGCCTGGTCGCTCCGAATAAGCAAACATGTAAGCAAAATCATACTTAACATAGTTCATCATAGATAACGTATCTTGATGTTCTTCCTCGGTCTCTGTACAGAAGCCTGTAATTACATCTGTAGATATAGCACAGGTAGGCATGATACGACGAATAGAATCTACACGCTCCATATACCACTCTCTATCGTAAGTACGGTTCATTAACTCTAATACGCGAGAATTACCAGACTGCACTGGCAAATGGATATACTTACAGATATTTTCATATTTTGCCATTGTATGTAAGACCTCGTCTGTAATATCCTTTGGATGAGAAGTAGAGAACCTAATCCGCAATTCGGGACTAATCTCAGCAACTAAAGCTAATAGATTAGCAAAATTAATGGTAGGTAGCTCAGGTTCTCCATCGTTAACCTTTGGAGTATATTTGTACGAATCCACATTTTGTCCAAGAAGAGTAACTTCCTTATATCCAGAATTAAATAAATTTTGTGCTTCACGAACAATAGATTCAGCATCACGACTGCGCTCGCGTCCTCTTGTAAAAGGGACAACACAGAATGAACACATATTATCACAGCCACGCATGATAGATATAAAAGCAGAAACTCCATTCGAATTCAATCGAACGGGACTAATATCAGCATAAGTCTCTTCTCTAGATAGCAACACGTTGACTGCTTTGGTACCGTCTTCAACTTTATCTATTAAATTAGGCAAATCTCGATATGCATCTGGCCCAACAACTACGTCTACTAACTTTTCTTCTTCAAGAAATTTAGCTTTCAAACGCTCCGCCATACAACCCAACACGCCTACTATAAGGCCAGGATTCTTGCTCTTTACAGCTTCAAACTCCTTGAGGCGATTGCGAACACGTTGCTCTGCATTTTCACGGATAGAACAGGTATTAATAAAAACAACATCAGCTTCTTTATAATCCTTTGTCGTTTCAAATCCGTTATCAATCAAAATAGAGGCAACTATCTCACTGTCAGAAAAATTCATCTGACATCCATAACTCTCAATATATAACTTGCGCCCATCTGACTTTCCAGTAGGTGCTAATTCCACCGCTTCTCCCTGACGTTCTTCGTCATGAGTTTTCGTTGTATGTGATAAATCTAACATATACTAATATAAAAGAAAACAAAGTTAAGAATAAAAACCTAATCTCAATGACAGAATGTCAGCTTTTATTCATATTTAAGCATCCATATATCACAAAAAAAGGGACTATAAAACTATAGTCCCTTTTTTGAATTTTTATAAAATTACATAGAGGCTTGTCTCTTGGCATCCTCTTGCATTTTCTTACCTGCAAAAATAACAATTTCTACACGACGATTTTCAGCACGTCCGGCAGCTGTATCATTTGATGCAATTGGCTCAGAATAGTTTTTACCCTCAGTCTCTACACGATTAGCACTAAGTCCTTTAGAAACTGCATAAGCTTTAACAGCATTAGCACGTTCTAATGATAATCTTTCATTAACGGCTAATGACCCTGTATTATCAGTATGACCCAAAACTAAAATCTCTGTACCTGGTTCTTTGTTCAATGTCTCTACTAACTTCGCAATATTTTCTTTTGCTGCAGGTTTTAGCGTTGACTTACCCGTATCAAATAGAATACCCGAATCAAACTTCACTAAAATACCTTCTCCCACTTGCTCAACCTGAGCTCCAGCAACAGTATTTTCGATTTCTTTAGCTTGCTTATCCATTTTCTTACCTATTAGCGTACCAGCAACGCCACCAATTGCAGCACCCGCGATAGCACCAATAGCTGTATTTCCAGCTTTACCTCCAATTAATGCTCCTACACCGGCTCCTGCAGTAGTACCTATTACAGCACCTTTTGTAGAATTACTTGCATTCTGTATAGCCGTACAACTACCAAATAACATAGCAGAAGTAGCTATAGAAAGACCAATAACGGCAAATTTTTTATTCATTTTCATAATCAATATATTATATTTCAACAAACTTATACTTAGATAGTAATTAATTTTGTACGGGGATCTCTAACTTAGGTAACCGTACCGGAGCAGGCCTTCCTTCATCATTCCATGTCTTGAAAGATTTACGAATATAACTTAACAAGTCATAATTACCCCACTTGTTAGCAACATCATAAGGAGGTCTGTACAGCTCCATAAAGTTAGATAATGACTCACCTTCTAAACCAGTGGTCTCAGAAACTACTTTTGGAGTAAAGATACGATCTACAGCAATTTCATTAACTTCTCTATTCATGAATTTTTCAAATCGCTTCATATTTTTCGCCTCACGACCAAAAAGATTATAAATTGCTGTTGCAGGACTGTTTAAATATGTCCCAACGCGATTCTTCCCTCCTCCATATATTCCTTTCTTCTCATAGTCACGGAGGATATCCTCCATTTCTTGTTCTCTTGTTTTGCGTGCTACTACTACCTCTTCAATTTCCATCCCTGGTTTCATCTCCAGCACAATATCATCTAGAGTATGTACTACCGTTTTCAAGGGGCCGTAACCTGTTTTAGAAAGCGCCAAACTATCACCTACCATAGCCTCCACAAAAAAGACACCAAAAGTATTTGATACAACCTTTTTATTCGTCCTAAGGTTAATAACATTCACATCCGCCAACCGCTTACCAGTGGTGCGCTCTAGTACTAGGCCGGACAACTGTGGCCCCACCTTTGTCTGAGCCATTACTTGTGTGGTTACAAATAACGATATCAGCAAAATAACTGTATTGAAAAAAAATTTCATCATCAGCACTAAAGTAAACAATTATTGGACTACAGAATGTTAAAAAGTTTAAACAGTAGAAGATTTATTTGTAAGGGTAAAAAACGAAATTAGCACCTTCTGGGACTACTACAAATAAACACATATATTTATCGGCAGACTTAAACCTCTTTTCAAATTGGCTTTTGCGATCTTCTTTTATTACTCCTCGATCCACAAACTCTTCTAATGAACTAGCATGGATAGACCAGCTGGTATTTAATTCATACCTATCAAGAATAATTTCGCCCAAATTAACTTCATGCTGGTGAGCAATGAAAATAGGAAACAAAGTATAGCCTTCAGCAATCATCTCTAATGATATTTCCTTAATGGACTCGCTATAAAAGTCTAAATCTATTTTCAAACTTTTTAACGGACTTGATTGCTCTGTTTTTTGACTAGATGTATCATCGTGGTGTGCTCCACCTAAAAGATCCGAAAAATCCATAACTATTCTACTCCTTTCAACTTTAATAATACTACATTCTCTACGTGTTGAGTCTGCGGAAACATATCTACTGGTTTGATACGCACTACTTCGTACTTGGCTGATAATATTTCTAAATCACGTGCTTGAGTAGCTGCATTACAACTTACATAAACAATCTTAGGTGATTCCATTTGTAATATACGCGCAACAACATCCGAGTGCATACCCGCACGAGGAGGATCCGTAATGATAACATCAGGCTTACCGTGTTCTAGTATAAAGTCTGCAGTTAAAACATCTTTCATGTCTCCTGCAAAAAATTTAGTATTAACAATGCCATTAATTTGTGAATTAATCTTTGCATCCTCAATAGCACTTGGAACATACTCAACACCGACAACTTCTTTGGCACTTCTAGCGACAAAATTAGCTATTGTACCTGCACCAGTATAGAGATCGTACACCAACTCATCTCCAGTTAGTCCAGCGAAATCACGAGTTATTTTATATAATTCATATGCCTGTAAAGAATTTGTTTGATAGAATGATTTGGCTCCCACTTTGAACTTTAAGCCTTCCATTTCTTCGTAAATGAAATCTCTTCCTTTATATACTAAAACCTCTTGATCAAATATAGTATCATTACGTTTTTGGTTAATAACATACAAGAGAGAAGTAATTTCTGGAAACGATTCAGCAATATGACTCATTAGAGATTCAACTTGTCCTTCTTCGGGATACGCAAAAACTACAATAACCATAATTTCACCTGTAGAAGCGGTGCGTATAATAAGATTACGCATAGCTCCCTCATGTTCACGCAAATCGTAAAAAGAGATATTATTTTCTTTAGCAAAAGCACC
>CANRHE010000158.1 GCA_947630335.1 uncultured Sphingobacterium sp. | reverse complement strand
TAATCTTTTTTCAACATATGTAATTGAATCTCTGCAATAGCTCCAGATAATTCAACTCCAGTCGGACCACCACCTACAACAACGAAGTTTAAGTAGCTTTCACGATCTGATAAATTTTTACGTAATACAGCCTCTTCCAAATTTTGAAGAACGTAACTACGAATGTTTAATGCTTCTTTGATACTCTTCATTGGTAAAGAGTATTTTTCTACTTGCTCATTTCCGAAAAAATTAGACGTTGCTCCAGTAGCAATTACAAGGTAATCATAATCGTATTTACCAACAGAAGTAATTACTTCTTTGTTTTTGCTATCGATCTTAAGAACTTCTGCTAATCGGAATCGGAAATTAGATTGCGACTTGAACATCTTGCGCAAAGGGAAAGAAATAGCATCTTCAGAAAGTGTACCTGTAGCTACTTGGTACATTAGGGGTTGGAAAGTGTGAAAGTTATTACGGTCTATCATCACGACCTCAACTTCTTTATCTTTCAATTTACGTGCAACTTCTACACCACCAAAACCACCGCCGATAATAATAACACGAGGGAATGAACGCTCAGAACGATTTAGCAACATGAGTTTCTAATTTTTATTATAAATGCAAACGCAAATATCATAAAAATACCTTGTATGTCAATGTAAAAAAATCAATAAAATATTCTCTTAAACAATAAAAATGCCTCTCTAAGCTCTATTTAAGCTAGTTACCGTTGTTTTGACAACTTAGTGATAGTGTATTTAGTACACATTATTGTAACAGAATAATTGTTCAAGCATTATAAATGAAGAAGTTATACATCATCGGGCTATAAATAAATAGTTTTATTCATTACTGTCAAAAGAATTGCCTATGATAAAATAAAAAGGAGTCTAAATACTGTTAGTATTAGACTCCTACGAATATTGTGTGGGTCGTTATTAACCTTTACGTGCTAATTCAACTTTGGTAGATATTTCGTTTACTATTTTTTCTACATCGGCAGATCCCCCCGAAGATTCAAATCTTATAAAGCCTTCTTTATCAATGATAACTTTATGAGGAATACCTTGTACATCGTATGATGTAGTTGTTGCTTTTTCGCGATCATTCATTTCGTCAAATAATACATTGAATGTATAATTGTTATCAGCGATAAATTTCTCGACTAACTCTTGATAATTCTTCTCACGTTGCCATGTATTAATGAATAGAAACTCTACATCCTTATCATCTTTGTATTTATTCACTGCCGCCTGCATACCAGGGAATGATACCTTACATGGACCACACCAAGTAGCCCAAAAGTCTAGCACTACAACTTTTCCTTTCAAATCCGCCAACGAGACTGTCTCTCCTTTCATGTTTACTAAAGAAAAATTAGGAGCTTCTTTTTTAATCATTTCTGATTTGTACTTTGCAACTAAGGCTTCATTAGCTTGATTCTTTACATTAGTTAGGTAACTGTCAAAATTACCTTTTTGATTGTTCAACTTTTGATAAAGAGGAGTTATTGCTGCTAAAATATTGTCATTTATACTTTGCGTAATCATGAAATTATTTAACAGGTTAAAAGCGTCTAGATCTCTGCCTGCTTTACTGTAGTTGTCCGCAAGGAGTATTATGTTGTCAGGTGATGTTTTGCTATAAGCATAGTTGTTGAATAGCTCTTCTAAAACCTCTGTACTTTTTTCGTCTTGATTAGATTTTGCTAGTATTTTAGCATATAATGGTGCTAAGCTAACATATCTGCTTGCTATATTGCTTCTTTTAACTGTCGGGTCTGTCGAAGTAAAAGCTTTTTGAGACTGATCATATGCTAAAACAGCAATTGGAAGAGCTGTAGTATATTGTTCGGCTTTAATTAATGTACTCAGTATTGATGGTGCGTATATTGGAAAGTTTTTTGATTCTTTAACTTGATCCACATATTGACTACCTTTGACTAAGTCTCCTTCTTTAAAATATACAATAGCCATGTTAGCTTTACCTTGGTCATAAATACTTTGATTTTTATCATCAAAGGATGCCGATGGGTATTTTTTTAACCAGCCAAGATATTGTTTTTCTACAGCAGCGGAATTCGGAAGATTATCTTCATTAAAAATCTTAGAAAAATCATCTTGTCTAGCTTTTATTCCTTTTGGGAATTTCTTAACAATTGTTTCTTCAATTTTATCAGCAGTATCATCATCTCCGATGTATTCATATAATCTTGCAGCTAAAGTAACAAATTGTTCATTTTTACTGGCTGCTAATGCTTTTGCTTCTAACGCTAATTCAGTTTTTGACTCGTCATTATCCTTTTGCGCTATTGCGTTGATATGCTTGTTAACCTCTTCTAGTGTTACTCCTTTTTTAGCAGCAATTTGAGCGTTAGCCGTATTAAACGCTAAAGCTGCAGCAACTAAGGCAGCTGATAGGGTGAATTTATTCATTTTAGTTAGGTAATATGTTTTGGTAAATGTACTAACAAAAGCAATTACTTAAAAATATGTAAGACTTAAAAATATGTTATTTTTTTATACTGAATTTATAAATAATAGTGGCAGTGTACTCTTCACCAGGATTTAATAGGATTGGAGTAAAGTTTTCTTGATTCGGACTGTTTATATAATGTTGAGCTTCTAAACAAAAACCTCCATGTTGTTGATACTCTTTGCCTGATTTGCCTTTGTCATTTGCTAAATAATTACCAGTGTATAAATGTATGGTCGGGAGGTCTGTTAAAACATCCAATTGAATCCCTGTGTCTTCGGACAATATGGTAGCAGCTGCTTTTTTTATGGAATTATTATTTACAAAGGAATGATCATAACCATTAGCGAACTTGAGTTGGTCGTCCTTTTGATGTATAAAGTGACCTAGTTTCATGGGCTCTTTAAAATCAAATACAGTATTAACTACAGACTCTTTTGTACCTGTTGGGATTTGTTGGTCATTTATGGGTAAGTATTCAGTTGCGTTAATTTGAGCAAAGTGATCAAGAATATTACCATTACCTTCTCCGTTAAGGTTAAAGTAGGCATGATTGGTCATATTGAGTACGGTGACTTGATCTGTGGTTGCCCTATATTTAATAATGATTTCATTATCATTGCTTAGTTCATAATTAACATGTACAGTGACTTTTCCAGGGTATCCTTCTTCACCGTCTGGGGAAATGTAATAAAAGTCAATATTTTTTTTGAAGCTCACTTGTCTATCCCATACTTTTCGGTGAAATCCTTCTGGACCTCCATGAAGAGCATTGGAATTATTATTTTTGGATAAGATATAATCTTTGTCTTTGATTGTAAACTTGCCGTCTGCAATTCTGTTACAAACTCTACCTATAGTAGCTCCGTGATATTGTTCTTGAGCATTTAGATATTTATCAATACTGTCGAAGCCTAATACAACATCTACTAAGTTTCCGTGCTTGTCTGGAATTAATGCAGAAACTAAGCGTGCACCATAGTCAGTTAAGGCTATTTGCATACCAGACCTGTTTTTTAAAATAAACAAGTGTGTATTTTTTTCGGAAATGGTGCTTTCAAAAGCAGTAGGTTGTGGTAATTGAAATACTGTCATGCCAATAAAGTAGTTTTCATAAAACTAATAAAAAATATACAAATGATGAAAAGTTGTGATGAAAGTCTTATTTTTAGGGAATGCAACCGATAACACCATTTATGTTTGCGATATTCGCATTAATTTTGTTGGTTTATACATTTTTTTGTGTTGATCCAAACCATTATTTTGTTATAAATTCTGGATGGAATTCCAATTTAATAGAGGCTAATTTACTTTGCTATTTAATATCAGCACTTGGACTGTGTTTGGCTGTTTTTTATAGTTTTATAGAAAAATTCTTATACTCTCGTACTTTAGTTGCGTTCCATATATGGTCCTATTTAGCATTAATTATAGTTGTTGTATTATGGGATAATAACATATTCTCATTGCAAGAGGCAATAGATGCTCAAGTTTATAATTCGGTAGGGGAATTAAAAGGTCGATATAAAAATGTATTGGATAAAGACCATCTTTATCGTATTCTTTTTTGGATTCTTTTGACTACACAGACAATTGGGCTGGTTAATCTTTTGCTTTCATTTTCTAGGGTAAACAAGTTCAAGGTTTAGTCAGTGTTGTAGTTAAACTGTATATTTGTTCTTCAAAATCCAAGAATATTGATGAACTGGAAACAACTGTTATCTGCCAAAAGATGGGGCTATGAGGATCGTGTCCCAAATGAACAATTTGATGCACGCTCGGAATTTCAACGCGATTATGATCGTTTAATATTTTCGTCACCTTTTCGTCGATTGCAGAATAAAACCCAGGTTTTTCCACTGCCTGGAGCCGTATTCGTGCATAATAGATTGACCCATAGTCTAGAGGTTGCGTCTGTAGGCCGTTCGCTGGGTCGTCTTTTTTATAATCTTACTAAAAAACAAAATCCTAATATTGATGAGGAGGTTCCTTATTTGCAAGAAGTCGGTAATATTATTTCTGCAGCCTGTCTCTCGCATGATCTAGGAAACCCTGCATTTGGTCATTCTGGTGAAGCTGCTATTTCGTCTTTCTTTATTGAAGGTAAAGGGATGAAGTACCGTGAGTTGGTTACTGATACACAATGGGCTGACTTAACACATTTTGAAGGAAATTCAAATGCTTTACGTATTCTTACTCACGCCTTTAACGGAAAGGATGATAAGGGATTTGCTTTGACTTATGCAACTTTGGCGTCAATTGTGAAGTATCCATGTGCAGCCATTGATGGTCACGTAAAAGGAGTATTACATCGAAAGAAATATGGTTTTTTTGAAACCGAGAGAGAGTCTTTTGAAAAAATTGCTAAGGAGCTGGGCTTAAAGAAGGATCCCCGTAATCCTAACGGTTATCTTCGTCATCCTTTAGTATATTTGGTAGAAGCAGCAGATGATATTTGTTATAATATTATTGATTTGGAAGATGCTCATCATTTGAAGATCTTGTCTTATCAGGAGGTTGAAGATCTCTTATTACCGCTGTGTAAGGATGAAAATCTAAGATCTCGATTGGATAGTCTAAGGGAAAAGGCTAGTCGTGTAGAATTGTTGCGGGCAAAAGTTATTAATACTTTGATTAATGGTTGTGCAGAAGCTTTTATTAAATATCAAGATGAAATATTGGCTGGTACATTTGATAGATCACTCATGGATGCCCTAGATGAGGATATTGTCAAGCAGATGAAAATTATTTCAAAGATATCAGTCGCTCAAATATATAATGCTCCCACTGTAGTGCAAATAGAAATTGCTGGATATAGAGTTATGAATTCTTTGCTAGAAGAGTTCGTTCCAGCTTACTTGAAACAGAATAAATCAATTTTTGATAAAAAATTAGTAGCCATGATTCCGGATCAGTTTCTGACGAATAAAGAAGATGCCTATTCAAAAATACGAACTGTATTGGATTTTGTGTCTGGAATGACTGATGTGTATGCTGTAGATTTGTATAGAAAAATTAAAGGAATAGAAATAGCAACATTAAACTAATAAATATAATTGAAAATAATAGTGATAAGTGAGGTATTAATTATTTCGTATCACGAATTGTAAATATGAAAGTAGTAATAGCAGAGAAACCTTCAGTAGCAAGAGATTTAGCTCGAGTAATGGGAGCGAAGGATGTAAAGGATGGATATATTGCTGGCAATGGTTATGCTTTTACCTATGCTTTTGGCCACTTAGT
>CANRHE010000157.1 GCA_947630335.1 uncultured Sphingobacterium sp. | reverse complement strand
TCCATCAACATAGGGATATCAAACTTATTAGAATTATATCCAGCCAAATCTGAATCTCCAATAAAGGCTGCAATTTCTGGTGCTAATTCTTTAAAATAAGGTAGATCTTTAACATCTTCATCATAGATTCCATGAAACATGGATGATGCTAAAGGAATAGGAATACCAGGATTAATTCGTCTATGAAAAACCAACTCTTCTCCATTTGGCATGATTTTTAAAATTGCGATTTCAACAATTTTATCTGTAGCAATATTTACACCGGTTGTTTCTAAATCAAAAAAAGCGAGCGGTCTCTTTAACTTTAATTCCATGGCATAAAGATACTCCTAAAACTGAAAATACAAAAGCACCTCCATGAAAACATTACAAACAAATGAATTATTATACTATTACTAATAGAGGGATATAATTTTTATTTGATGGTAAGAAGTATAGCTATCAAATAGATACCTTACAATTAGGGTAACGATTGAATAGTTTGTAAATAAATTATACTATCGAGTAAATATTAAAGGATGTAAAAGAAGTTGAATCAAAAAAAATGGCATACACCTATTGATAGGTGTATGCCATCACTAAACTCATTAAAATGTGTTAAGCATAAGCTCTGTCACCTTTTTTGTAAGGGACATCTCCATCATATCTACCTGGAATTTTGACATATCTTAAGGCTTGCGTACAACCCATTTCCGAATTGAAAAAACCAGTCATAGTAATTTGTTTAAATAATGTAAACCAATGAGGAGGAGGTAATTCTAATTCATGATATAACTCATTCTGCTTCAGTGCATTTTTCTCACGATATTCTTTTGTTTCTTCATTTTGTTTTTCATTAAAAGCTTTAGCCTCTAACTCTAAAGAATGAGCAACAAGCGTACGTTGTTCAGCCGTTAACTCTTCAAACGGTTTACCTTGAAACTCTTTTGACTTCTCATCTAACTTAGAGAAACCTTCAATAAAAACTTTTTGTTGTTCCTCTGTATAACAATCTCTTACCCACACAGGAATAAAGCTTCCGACACCTGCTAATTTAGCTCCAGGAGTAGAAGTTTGCGGTATTATAGCTTCTGCCAAATCACCTAATCTAACTACTGTATTAGCAGCAAATAAATTTTCTACTTCAGTAGATGCTGAACGTGTACAACCTTCTAAAAATAAGTTGGAGCCAATGATAGTACCTCCTAATATCATTGCGACACGCTGTAATGCTTCTCTTCTATTCATCTCTATATAATGATTAAAGTGTATAGTTTACTTCCCATCCTGGACGATATTCACGTTTGACAAATTGATTAGCTGCATCAAAGTTTGTCACTCGCATATTATCATTATCCCATAATAATTTTAGACTACGTCCAGGATATTTATTATCAATTTTTAAATCTGCTCCACGAATGGCTAAATTAGACATTAGTAAGGCTTCAGTTAGTGGCCCTGCAATTTCAAATGGTGAAGACATTTCCATATTACCATATCCAGCTATACATCCTTCAACCCATTGAGTCCAATGTCCTGATGCACCATTCTTAACCCTTGCGTATTTTTGTTTGACTACAGGGTATGATTGCGAGGTAGGTAATAGTCTCGGATTATCGGCATAGGTATCCGCTAAGATCTTTCCTTTGGTACCTATAATCAAGATACCATTACCTCCATCTCCAAAAGGTTCATTTGGCCCTAACTCATCAGGTCTAGGCGGTTGGATACCACCGTCCATCCAGTGAACTTTTACATCACCTTTAGTCTTTGCTGTCTTAGGAAATGTCATAGTAACAGAACTCGAAGGAGGACAAGATTCTGGAAAATATCCTCTCTTAAACTCATCTACATAAACAGAACCCACACTTGCCTGAACATCTTTGACATATTGTAATCCATAAATACTGAATGGAGCCTCTAGATTATGACAGCCCATGTCCCCAAGAGCACCAGTACCATAAGGCCACCATCCTCTCCAATTGAAAGGAACTAACTTATCAAAATACTCCGTATAAGGAGCAGTACCTAACCATTTATCCCAATCCAATGAAGAGGGTACTTGAGCTTTCTGAGCTGGCCATGCGATGCCCTGAGGCCATACTGGGCGGTCAGTCCAAGAATATACTTCAACCAAATCACCGATTAAGCCAGCGTCTATCCACTCACGCATGAGTCTTACACCATCCCCTGACGCTCCTTGGTTACCCATTTGCGTAACAACCTTATACTTTTTTGCTGCGTCAGTGAGTACACGCGCTTCCCAGACATCATGTGCTAATGGTTTCTGAACATAGACGTGCTTACCCAATTGCATCGCTGCAAGAGCTTGTATAGCATGATTATGATCAGGTGTTGATACAGAGACTCCATCAATATGCTTATGCTCTTTATCTAACATTTCTCTAAAATCAGTATAGAATTTCGCTTTTGGAAAACGTTCAACTGAACCTTTCGCACGTGCTGTATCTACATCACACAAATAAGCAATATTTGCTTTACCACTTTTGAAAATATTATTAACATCAGAACCTCCCATGCCACCTACACCGATAGAAGCAACCTGTAGCATGTCACTCGGCGCTGTGTAACCAACACCTCCTAATACATGGCGAGGTACAATACTTATACCAGCAGCAGCAATTGCAGCTTTCTTAATAAAATCTCTTCTCGATTCGTTACTCATAATTTGTCAAATTTATAAAATAGGTTAAGATTTATAAATTACCTTTCTTCAATTCCGAAACAGCAAAATCAGCAGCTCTAGCTGTCAATGCCATATAGGTTAATGAAGGGTTAACACAACCTGCAGATGTCATACATGCACCATCAGTCACAAAAACATTCTTCGCATCCCATACTTGATTGTTTCCATTCAATACAGATGATTTCGGATCTCTTCCCATTCTTGCTGTTCCCATTTCATGGATGCCTTGACCTAATCCATATACATTATCGTAGGTATATGCATTTTTGACACCGATACGCTCAAGCATTTCTTTCATCTCATTCTGCATATCCCCTCTCATCTTAAGCTCATTCTCTCTGATCTCGGCATTCATTGATAAGACTGGTAATCCCCATTTATCCTTTCTATCCTTATCTAAGGTTACGACATTCTCGTGATACGGCAACATCTCACCGAAAGCACCAAAACCGACATTCCATTCTCCTGGTTCACAAATCGCGTCCTTCCAAGCTCCACCTACTGTCATCTCTGCTACCTCACCATACCATCTTCCGCGACTAGCTGCTCCTTGATAACCAAAACCTCTGATATAATCACGTTTTTTAGTATCACCTTCAACATTCACGAAACGAGGAACATATAAACCAGTAGGTCTTCGGCCGTATACATATTTATCTTCATACCCCTCTACTGTACCACCAGCACCGCAACGGAAATGATGATCCATCAAATTATGACCTAATTCACCACTACTACTACCTAATCCACCGTCCCATACATCAGTAGCAGAATTCATTAAGACCCAAGTAGAGTTTAATGCTGAAGCACATACAAAAACAATTTTCGCGTAATACTCATAGGTTTGATTTGTCTCTGCATCTAAAATCTCAACACCTTTCGCTTTTTGTGTATCCTTATCATAAATAATTTTAGTTACGATAGAAAAAGGGCGTAAAGTAAGATTACCCGTTTTAACAGCAGCAGGTAATGTAGCCGATTGTGTACTGAAATATCCACCAAAGTTACAACCCAACCAACATTGGTTTTGATATTGACAATTAACCCTTCCTTCATGAGGAACAGTTATATTCGCTGTACGCCCCATAATAAAGTGACGTTTACCACCATACTCTTTCTTCAGGCGAGCTGCCAAATCTTTCTCTACAATATTCATAGGCATAGCCGGCATAAAATCGCCATCTGGTAGAACAGATAAACCATCTCTATTACCAGAAATACCAGCAAATTTTTCAGCATAACTATACCATGGTGCGATATCAGCATAGCGAATAGGCCAATCAACACCGTGTCCGTCTTTTAAGTTAGCTTCAAAATCAAGATCGCCTAAACGATAAGATTGACGGCCCCACATTAATGAACGTCCGCCGACATGGTAACCTCTATACCAATCAAAACGTTTAACCTCTGTGTATGGATTTTCTAAATCATTAACCCAAAAATCTAGGTTCTTCTCATTAAGAGGATAATCTCTTTTCAATACAGGATGATTCTGAATCATCTCTTGTGTTCTTCCTCCAGCATGCGGAAATTCCCAAGGAGATTTATTTGCCGCCACGTAATCTTTAATATGTTCAATATTACGACCACGCTCAAGCATTATAGTCTTCAATCCCTTTTCTGTTAATTCCTTTGCTGCCCATCCTCCACTAATACCTGATCCAATTACAATTGCATCATAAACATTATTATCTACCATTTCACTCTATATTTAAGTTTAAGTATTTACTATAATAACTAATTTGTTTTAGAAACTTTCTCGTCATTAAAAAATATTGCGAATATTATCATGACTACAAAAGCTATTCCTGCTGGAACCACCCATGTATGCTCCCAAAAAGAGGCTAAATCTGTCGTTTTTAAATCTTTGTATTTGTCCGCAATAAAGCTTGCTACCCAAAATCCTATTAATTGACCAACACCATATGTCGCTAAAGTAATTAATCCTTGAGCTGCAGATTTATATTTCTCACCTGCTTTACTGTCTGTATAAATTTGACCAGAAACGAAGAAAAAGTCATAACAAATACCGTGTAAGGCAATTCCTATAATAAGCATAAAAGTTAATTCACCTGCATTGCCATAAGCAAATAATAGATAACGAACAGCCCAAGCTAACATACCTACAAGAATTGTCTTTTTAAATCCAAATTTAGAAAAGAAAACAGGTAACAACAACAAAAATAACACCTCTGAGATCTGACCAATAGTCATTTTGCCAGTAGGGTTTTCTAACCCAATCTCTGATAAAAATAGATTAGCATTTTGGTAATAAAACGCAAGTGGAATACATATTAGTACAGATGAAATGAAAAATATAAAAAAGTTACGATCTTTTAGAAGCTTAATTGCATCAAGGCCAATAATAGACGAAAATGAAGGTTTCTCTCCTGCTAAGGCTTTTACTGGAGGTGTTTTTGGTAATGTAAAAGAAAAAACACCAAGAACAGCTGAAGCTATACCAGCCATTAAAAATGTATTTTTGAGCGCTCCTTCTGATGCTAAAGCGTCCCATTTAAAAACATAACTTATCGATAGACCTGCGACAATCCATCCAATCGTTCCCCAAATACGGATACTCGAAAACTCTTTCTCAGGATTACTCAATTGTCGAAATGAAATTGAGCTGGCTAACGCTAATGTCGGCATATATAGAACCATATAGCTCAATACATAAGGATAAAATGAATCAATAGCAGTAGATTGATACATTTGGTATAAAAGGAATGCTCCTACTAAATGGAGTACAGCCAAAACACGCTCGGCATTAAAAAAGCGGTCAGCAATCATACCCACTATAAAAGGGGCAATAATAGCTCCTAAGGATTGAGTAGAAAAGACATTTGCGATTTCAAAATCATCCGCTTTAAGATTTTGTGTCAAATAAGTACCTAGCGTTACAAACCATGCTCCCCAAATAAAAAATTCAAGGAACATCATAAAAGATAACTTCGTTTTAATAATAGAATTCATAAAATATTAATGATTAAAAATTGTCTACTTCGCGATAAGCATTTACTAATTTAATTTCTCCTTCTTTACC